>JBEGPL010000051.1:0-4855 GCA_041181445.1 Pseudomonadota bacterium | reverse complement strand
CAACCCAAAGGCCAGCCAAAGTTTGCCCTGTTTCGTCATGCTGAGCTTGTTTTAGCATCCATGGCGCTGACTCATAGGCTTGGGCCATGGACCCCGAAACAAGGTTGGGGTGACGAAGGTTGGAAACACATTTGCTTGGCCTCGGCACATGCGCCCGCTATCGCCCCTTTCCATGACCCCGTTTCCGCCCGCATCCTGCCCCCGGCTGATCGTCAAGATCGGGTCGGCGCTGCTCGTCGACGGCGCGGGCGCGGTGCGGCGGGGCTGGCTGGCGGGCGTCGCCGCCGACATTGCCACGCGGGTTGCCGCTGGCCAGCAGGTCGCGGTTGTGTCGTCGGGCGCGATTGCGCTGGGCGCACAGCGGCTGGGCCTGGGCAAAGGCGGCCGGGCCAGCCTGGAGGACGCACAGGCCGCCGCCGCGGTGGGTCAGATTGCGTTGGCGGGCATATGGGCCGAACTGCTCGCCGGGCACGGGCTGACCGCCGCGCAAATGCTGCTGACCCTCGACGATCTGGAGGATCGCCGCCGTTATCTGAACGCCAGCGCGACGTTGGACCGGCTGATGACGCTGGGCGCCGTGCCGGTGATCAACGAAAATGACAGCGTGGCGACCGAAGAAATCCGCTTTGGCGACAATGACCGGCTGGCAGCGCGGGTGGCGCAGGCGGCGGGCGCGCGCGGCGTCATCCTGTTGAGCGACATCGACGGCCTGTATGACCGCAATCCTGCCGACGCGCGCGCGGTGCACATCGCGCGGATCGAACGGATCGACGCCGGCATCGAAGCTATGGCTGATACAGGGTCGGCGTCGGGCATGGGGTCGGGCGGGATGGTGTCAAAGATCGCTGCCGCGCGGATTGCGGGCAGCGCCGGGGCCGACCTGATCATTGCGTCCGGGCGGATCGATCATCCATTATCGACGCCATCGCGCCACACCTTGTTCGTCGCCGACGGCGGTACGTCAGCGCGCAAGGCATGGCTTGCGGGCGGGCTGACGGCCAAGGGCCGGCTGACGATCGACGCCGGTGCGGTGCGCGCATTGCACGGCGGCAAGAGCTTGCTCGCCGCCGGGGTCACAGCGGTCAGCGGCACGTTCGCGCGCGGCGACGTGCTCGACATTGTCGGTCCCGCTGGCCAGGTCGTTGCACGCGGGCTGGCCGAATATGCGGCGGACGATGCGACGCGGATCGTCGGGTTGGGCCGCGATGCACAGGAAGCCGCGCTGGGTTATGCCCCGCGCAGCGCAATGGTCCACCGCGACCATCTGGTGATGCTCTGACCATGTTGCCAACGCTTGCCGTGACCGGCGCGACCGGCTTTGTCGGTGGCCATCTGCTCGACAAGGCCGCAGTGGCGGGGTGGCGGGTGCGCGCGCTGACCCGGCGGGCGCAGCCGGACCGTAGCGGCGTCAGCTGGATCGACGGCGCGCTCGACCGGCCCGACAGCCTCGCCGCGTTGGTTCAGGGCGCCGACGCGGTGCTGCACATCGCGGGCGTGGTCAACGCCCCCGACCGCGCGGGGTTTGAGGCGGGCAATGTCCATGGCACGCTGGCGGTGGTCGAGGCGGCCAAAGCGGCGGGTGTGCGCCGCTTTGTCCATGTCTCGTCGCTCGCCGCGCGCGAACCCGACCTGTCCGTCTATGGCTGGTCAAAGGCGCGCGCCGAAGTGATCGTGCAGGCAAGCGGGCTCGACTGGACCATGGTGCGCCCGCCCGCAATATTCGGCCCGGGCGATACCGAAATGTTCGACCTGTTCCGCATGGCCAAACATGGCGTCGCGCTGCTCCCGCCCGCCGGACGCATGTCGGCCATCTTCGTGCGCGATCTGGCCGATCTTCTCCTGTCATTGGCAGCGGACCAGAACGCGAGCATCGGCGCGACGTTCGAAGCCGACGACGGCCGCCCCAACGGATGGGCACATGCCACCTTTGCCAAGGCCCTGGGCCGGGCCTTCGGCCGCGCGCATGTCTCGACGCTCGCGGTTCCGGAACTTGTGCTGCGGCTGGCGGCGCGCGCCGATGGCATGGTGCGGCGCAAAGCCGCCAAGCTGACCCCCGACCGCGCGCGCTACATCGCCCATCCCGACTGGGTAGTGACCGACGCTTTGCGCCCGCCGGCCGACCTGTGGCGTGCGGCCACGCCGACCCCCGACGCCCTGCGCGCCACCGCCGACTGGTATCGCGCCAACGGCTGGCTGTGACGGCGCGCGTCGCCCGGCGTTGACCCTTTGTCGATGCCGCCATTTACACCAGGGCAGCGCGCACCTACTTACACGTCATGAGCACCGACAACGCCCCGCCCGCCCCGCAGAGTCCATGGACCCCCGCACCCCCGCCGCCGCGGGCCTTGCAACCCGGCGGTTCAGCAGCGGTGGCGGATGCGAACATGATCAGCTTTCCGCGCAAAGTGTGGCGGCTGCTGGTGGCGATCAAGGACGGATTGGCGCTGCTGTTCCTCATCCTGTTCTTCTTTTTCCTGTTCGGCATCATGAACGGCAAGCCCAATCCGGCAGTCGCGGTGAGCAAGGGCGCGCTGGTCGTCGAACTTGACGGCATCGTCACCGAACAACCGGCCGAGGTTGACCCGCTCGCGCTGCTCTCGGGCGGCGGCGGCCAGGTGCAGGAACACCGGCTGCGCGACGTGATCCACGGCATCCGCACGGCGGCAAAGGATGACCGCGTGTCGGCCGTTGTTGTCGACCTCAGCCGCTTCATGGGCGCGGGTCAGGTCGCGATTGGCGAAATCGGCGACGCTCTCGACACCGTTCGCGCCGCGAAAAAGCCCGTCTTCGCCTATGCCGCCGGTTATGGCGACGACGCCTATCAGATCGCCGCGCACAGCAGCGAGATCTGGATCGAACCGATTGGCGGCGCGGTGGTCACGGGGCCGGGCGGATCGCGGCTTTATTACAAGGATTTGCTCGACCGGCTGGGCGTCACCGCCAACGTCTATCGCGTTGGCACCTTCAAGAGCGCGGTCGAACCTTATCTGCGTACCGACCAGTCGCCCGAAGCCGCCGAGGCCGACCGTGCCTATGCGTCGGCACTGTGGAACGAATGGCTGGCCGATGTCAAAAAGGCGCGGCCCAAAGCGCAGCTCGACGCCTATGTCGCCGACCCGATGACGATGATCAAAGCCGCCAACAATGACATGGCAAAGGCCGCGCTGAACGCCGGGTTGATCGACAAGATCGGCGACAATCTGGCATTTGGCCGCCGCGTCGCCGAAATATCGGGCACGCCTGACGACAACCGGCCGTGGGACTATAATGCAATCCCGCTGGGCACATGGGTCGCAGCGAACCCGGCACCGACCGACGGCGACCCGATTGCCATCATCCCCGTCGTCGGCACCATCGTTGATGGCGAGGCGGGCAATGGCACCGCAGGCGGCGAAACAATCGAGGCACATATCCTCGATGCGCTGGCGAACGAGGACGTGAAAGCCCTTGTGCTGCGCGTCGATTCGCCGGGCGGTTCGGTATTCGCGTCCGAAAAAATCCGCAAAGCGCTGCTCCAGGCCAAGGCCCGCAAGCTGCCCGTCGTCGTGTCGATGGCCAATGTCGCCGCCAGCGGCGGTTATTGGGTGTCGACCCCCGCCGACAAAATCTTTGCCGAACCCGACACGATCACCGGGTCAATCGGCGTCTTTGCCGTGCTGCCCAGCTTTGAAAACAGTCTGGCGAAAATTGGCGTGAATGCCGACGGCATCAAAACGACACCGCTTTCGGGCGAACCCGACCTGTTCGGCGGTCCCAGCAACGAATTTGACGCGTTGGCGCAGGCCGGGGTGGAGGATGTCTATGCCCGCTTTTCCGGATTGGTCGCAAAGAACCGCCGCCTGACGCCTGAACAGGTCGAGGCACTGGCCGAAGGCCGCGTCTGGGCGGGCGGCACCGCGCGTCAATTGGGACTGGTCGACGCCTATGGCGGGCTGGACGACGCCATTGCCGAAGCCGCGAAACTGGCCAAGCTCGACGCCAAGAACGTCTATCCGCTGTGGTTCGAGAATGAGCCATCGCCCTTTGCCAAATTTCTGAGCGGTATCGGTGGTCAGCCCGAGGGCCGCGCCGCGCCGCAAGGCTGGATGGGGCTGGTCGCCGCACGCCGCGACGCCATGTTGGCGCTGTTGGTGCAGGACATGGCGATGCTCGCCACCGGCCCGTCGATGCAGATCCAGTGCCTTGAGTGCCGCGGTTTCATGGCGCGGCCGATGGCGGGCGGTTCCGCGCAGGACGCGGACGCGATGGCCGCTTTGGCGCGGCTTTTCGTCCGCGACTGACCCAGCGCGGTCGATCAGGCGGCGGCGCGCTGTGCGTGGCTGGAAATCGCCCCCGCCATCGTGTCGACCAGCGCCAGCGGCAGATCATGCCCCATGCCGGGGATGGCCAGAAACGCCGCGTCGTCGATGTTGGCGGCGGTATCATGCCCGCCGGCAATCGGCACCAGCGGGTCGGCTTCGCCGTGGATCACCAGCGTCGGCGCCTTGACCCGGCGGAGCATGGGCCGCCGGTCGCCGTCGGCGATGATCGCGGCGAGCTGACGCGCCAGCCCCTGCGGCCGGAAACTGCGCGCAAAATCGGAACGGACGCGCCGGTCGAGCCGTTCGGGGTCGGGCGGATAGCCGGGGCTGCCGATCACCTGGGCGACACGCTTGGAAAAGGCGATGATCGCCTCGACATCGCCGCCCGTGGGCCGGTTGGTCAGCATCGCGACCGCCGCGCGCTTGGGCCGGGGCAAGCGGCGGTTGCCCGTCGTCGACATGACCGATGTCAGCGACAACACGCGCGCACCGTGGCTTGCGGCGACATGCTGGGCGATCATCCCGCCCATCGACGCGCCGACGATATGCGCGCG
>JBEGPL010000050.1:0-4666 GCA_041181445.1 Pseudomonadota bacterium | reverse complement strand
CCGGTCACCCGGTCGTCGAAGCGCGCGCCGATGCACAGCATCAGATCGCATTTGTTCATCGCCCAATTGGCTTCATAGGTGCCGTGCATCCCCAGCATGCCCAGCCATTGCGGGTCGCTGGCGGGGAATGCGCCCAGCCCCATCAGCGTCGATGTCACCGGCGCGCCGGTCAGCGCCGCCAGTTCGCGCAGGGCTTCGCTCGCCGCCGGCCCCGCGTTGATCACGCCGCCGCCGGTGTACAGGATCGGGCGCTCGCACGCGGCGAGCATATCGACCGCGCTGGCGATGGCGGCGGCGTCGGGCGTGATTTGCGGGCGATAGCTCGCGTGCTGGATGATGTCGGGCACGCGATATTCGCCGGTGGCGACCTGAACATTTTTGGGGATGTCGACCACGACCGGGCCGGGACGACCGGTGGTCGCGATGTAAAAGGCCTCGTGGATCACCGGGCCGAGCCGGGCCGGGTCGGTAACGAGGTAATTATGCTTGGTGCAATGGCGGGTGATGCCGACGGTGTCGCATTCCTGAAAGGCGTCGGTGCCGATCAGCGTCGTCGGCACCTGTCCGGTGATGACCACCATCGGGATCGAATCGAGCAAAGCATCGGTGATGCCGGTGACGGCATTGGTCGCGCCGGGGCCGGACGTGACGAGCACGACGCCGGGCTTGCCGGTCGACCGCGCATAGCCCTCCGCCGCGTGGGTCGCGGCTTGTTCATGGCGGACCAAAATATGCTTGATCGTCGGATGGTTGAACAGCGCGTCGTAAATCGGCAGCACCGCTCCGCCCGGATAGCCGAACACGGTGTCGACCCCCAGATCCTCCAGGGCTTTGACGACCATATCGGCACCGCACATTTCACGCACGTCTGGGCTCCAGCACAAAAAATATGCGGCGCGTGGTGCACCGCAACAGAGATCGGCGCAATAAGGATATGATTCTAACCTGTCAACAGTGATTTGTGTAATTTAGTTACAAGTTCTTTACAGTTTTCAACTGATAATTCCATTTCGACGCGCGGCCAGTCGGGCGGACACTGGTTGCGGAACCACGTATATTGCCGCTTGGCATATTGCCGGGTCGCCCGCTGCGCCTGCGACAACGCTTCGGCTTCATCAATTTCGCCGTCCAGCCATGCCGCAATCTGCGGCACGCCGATGGCACGCATCACCGGCAAATCAGGGTCCAGCCGCCGGTCGAGCAGTGTCCGGACCTCCGCCGCCGCGCCGCCCGCGAACATCGTCGCCAGCCGCGCGTCACAGCGATCGAACAGCCAATCGCGCGGCGGCAGCAGCACGGCGGGGGTGAGGGTAATGGCGCCGCCAATCCCGCCATGCATCCGCGCCTGCCAGTCACGCAGCGGCGTGCCGGTGGCCAGCACAACCTCCAGCGCGCGGGCGATGCGCGTCGTGTCGCGCGGGTTCAGCCGTGCGGCGGCGTCAGCATCGGCGGCCTGCAACTGGCGAAATGCTTCGTCGACGGGCAGCGCACGCACCGCCGCGCGCACATCCGCGTCAATCACGGGCACCGGGGCAATGCCGCGCAGCAATGTGCTGACATATAGCCCGGTGCCGCCGACCAGGATCGGCACCGCGCCGTCCACCATGGCGTCGGCAATCGCGCCGCGCGCTTCGGCGGCCCAGGCGGCGGCGGAGTAAGCGGCGGCGCCGTCGACATGCCCGAACAGACGGTGGGGGACGTGGCCCATCGCCGCCGCTGCCGGCCGCGCCGACAGGATCGACAGGTCGGCATAAACCTGGCTCGCATCGGCATTGATCACGACAGCCTTGCCCAATGCCTGCGCAAGCGCCATGGCAAGGTCGCTCTTGCCGCTCGCCGTCGGTCCGGCGATGAGCGCCACCGCCGGTCGGCGGATTTTGGCATCGGCGGTCAAGGTTTCGAAAAGGTCGGTCATGTTTGTTGCGACGCTGATAGCAGTGCAAAGCCTGTCCCGCGAGAGTGTCGCGATGCTCAAGGACCGGTTGGGCGACGTCGCCTGCACCATCACCGAAACGAAGTGGATCGAACCCGGCCATGTGCTGACGCTGCGCGGCGCGGGCAACCCGCGGCTGGCGCGCGCGGCGCTGGCCGAATGCGGCCTGCCGATCGACGTCGTGATCCGACCTGCGGCGACGCCGCCGACGCAGCTGATGGTGTCGGACATGGACAGCACGATGATTACCGTCGAATGTATCGACGAACTTGCCGACTATGCCGGGATCAAGGAACAAGTCGCGGCGATCACCGAACGCGCGATGTTGGGCGAACTGGATTTCGAAGCCGCGCTGCGCGCGCGCGTTGCGCTGCTGGCGGGGCTGGACGAAGGCGTCATCGCCGAATGTCTGGCAACGCGGGTGCGCCCGATGGCGGGCGCGCGGACCTTGGTCGCGACGCTCAAGAAACGCGGCGTACGAACCATATTGGTTTCAGGCGGCTTCCATCATTTCGCCGATCCGGTTGCCAAGATGATCGGCTTTGACAGCGTGGTCGCCAATACGCTGGAAATTCGCGGCGGCACGTTGACCGGACGGTTGGCTGGCGGCGTGGTCGATGCGGCGGTCAAGGCGCATACATTGACCGACAGTTGCGCGGCGATGGATGTCGCGCCCTCAGCTGCGCTGGCGCTGGGTGACGGGGCGAACGATGTGCCGATGCTCAAAGCCGCCGGCCTCGGCATCGCCTTTCACGCCAAGCCCGCCGCCGCGAAGGCCGCCGACGCGCATATCGCGCATGGCGACCTGACCGCCGTGCTCCACGCGCTGGGCATCCCGCGCGCCGAGTGGGTTGTGAAGGACTGACGTTTCGTCAAATTCACCGTTCGTGCTGAGCCTGTCGAAGCAAGATTGTGTGCACACCCACGTCCTTCGACAGGCTCAGGACGAACGGAGTAGAAATTCCTGTCGTTCAAAAACTCCGTTCGTGCTGAGCTTGTCGAAGCACGGTCGTGCGCGCGCCCACGTCCTTCGACAGGCTCAGAGCGAACGGAAGCGGGCGGCAGACTTAACGCGCGACGACCAGACAGGCCTGGCCGCCGGGGCGGACCTTGGCGCAGAAATTTTCGGCATCGGTGCGGCTGGCAAAATCGCCCGCCTGCAACCGCGTGACCGCCCCGGCCTTGACCAGATAGGGCTGCGCCGACCCGAATGACGGATATTTGCGTTCGAGTCCGGTCCACAGCGCGCGGGCGCGGGCTTCGTCGCCGAATGCGCCAAGCTGCGCCCGCCAAGCGCCGCGTTTGACCGCCGCCGGTGCAGGCGCAGGGCGCGGCGTTTCGGCGGCTGCCACCGGCGCGGCCGGGGCCGGACCGCTGGCAGGCCAGCCGGCGGTGCCAACCGGCACACCTTCGGGAAATTCGGGGGGGTCGCCATAATCGGCACCCGGCGTCGATGCGGGCAGTTCGGCGGTGCGGATCGGCGCGGTCGATGCCGGCGCGCGCACCGGGCGCGGCGGCGCAACTTCGCCGCTGTCGTCGTTCAGGATCGGCGGCGGGACATAAGAGACACCGGGCTGCGACGGCGGCAACGCCATCGGCCGGACGGCGGCGGTCTGGGTCGCGGCGGGCTTGCCGGGCTTCGGCTTGGGCGCATTGACGATGGCGGCGAGCCGCGCCTGTTGTTCGGTGCGTTCCATATCCTGCGTCAGTTCCAGCCCTTCCTGCCGCTGTTCGAGCGGGATCAGCCGGTCGAGCTGGGTCAGGCGGGCCGACGCGATCTGCAATCCGGCATCGCTGGCGCGCTTGGTCAGCGCATAGGCGCGTGGCCAGTCGCGCGCGGCAAGGTCGCCGTTGAAATGGGCGGTGCCCAGAACATATTGCGCGCGCGGTTCGCCGCGCGCGGCGGCGCGCACGATATAGGGCATCGCGTCGTTACGCTTGTTGGCGGAAAACATGACCAGACCCAGATTGTCTTCGGCCTGCAAATGCCCCTGGTCGGCAGCGCGGCGGTACCATGTTTCGGCTTGCGACAAATCAACCGGCACGCCGCGGCCCAGTTTATAGGCCTGACCCAGATTGAACTGCGCATCGGGGTCGCCCGCGATCGCCAGCGGCCGCCATTCGGCGACGGCGGTCGGATAATCGCCGCGTTCCCACGCGTCGACGCCTGCTTTGACGTCGGCGAGCGCCGACGAAGCGGCGGTCAGGCACAGCGCGGCAAGCGCCGATTGCAGGAATAATTTGCGGGGCGACGGCATATATAAGCTCTCCAATCCGGCGACGGCGCAACCATATTTGTGCCGAAACCCATTTCGTGTGCGTCACCGACTAACGCAAAATGGCTAACACCGCGTTAGCGACGCCCCATTCCCGCGCCTTGCAAACGTTAAGTCGCCGGTAACCACATCTGATCACACGCTTATTAACCTTAATTGTCGGCTTGTTAACCAAATCTTAGCGGTCGGCGTGGCAATTCAACCATATTCACAGCCGGATTTTCAGGGGGACTCCTGTGCGCGTATTGGCATTGGCATCGCAAAAAGGCGGATCGGGGAAGACGACCCTGTCGGGGCATCTTGCCGTTCAGGCTCAGCTTTCCGGCGCGGGACCCGTTGTCCTGATCGACATCGACCCGCAAGGTTCGCTGGCGGATTGGTGGAACGAGCGCGAGGCGGATCTGCCCGCTTTCGCCCAGACGACGGTTGCGCGGTTGCAATCTGATCTCGAAATTCT
>JBEGPL010000049.1:0-3105 GCA_041181445.1 Pseudomonadota bacterium | reverse complement strand
CGCGAGGGCGAGCACGACATCGGCGGTTTCGGCCTCTGCCGCGGCGCCAAAGGCAACGCGATAACCCGACATTTCCAGAATCGGCGCCAGGAAATGGCGCGCCCAGCTATCATCGTCCCCGGCGATCCGGCACAGCGGCACACGCTGGCCGGGCTCGGCGATGCTTTGGGCCGCGACCGTCCCAAACAACCAGAAGGGATCGATGATTTCGGTCGGCGCCCCGCCAATCAGCGCAACCCCGGCGACCAAACCGACCTTGGCGGCGGGCGACATCGCATCGGGCAAGCGGACAATATCGACGACTTCGCTGATCGGGTAACAGATTTCACTCACGCCATCGAACAGACGCAGCAATTTGATGCGCGGCCCGGTTTCGGGCAGCGCGCTGGCGTAAACCGGAACCATGCGCGCGCCCAACGTCACCTGAACCTGCCCGCCGCTGTCGAACAGGTCGGCACTGGCGACGTCCTCCAGCCGTTCGATCACCGACAAACGGATTCCGCGCGTGCGGCCATCGGCTTCGCGGAACAGCAGCAATTGGACATCGGCGTCGGCGTGCCGCGCGATCGGCGCGGCGGCCTCGGCGTCGCTTTCGGCGCTGTCATCGGACCGGTCGATTTCGATTCCCAGCACAGCCGGCAAGCCCGTCGGGTCGAGCAACAGCACCGGGCGGCCATTGTCGGGCAGCGTCGTGCCCGCATAGATACCGGTCGCCATGATCGCGGGCGCGGCGGGTTTAATCACCAGTTCCTCGTGATCATGGACGTCGGCGACGCTGAGCGCATAGCATTTTCCGGTCCCCGGCCGCACGATGACCAGCGACCGGTCGGCATCGTCGGTGGTCGTGTCGGGGCGGCCCAGCACCGCCTCCAGCCGGACCAGCGCCAGCCGTTCGCCGCGCACAATGGCGATTTCGGCGCCGCCCGCACAGTCGATCCGCACCGAATCAGACGATTGCAGCAGGATCTCGCGCACGCCCGCGCGTGGCAGCGCGAACAGTTGGTCGGCCGCCGTCACCAGCAGGCCCGAAATGATGGTCAGCGTCATTGGCACGCGCAGCGTGATTTTCAGCCCTTGGCCCTCGCGGTTGTCGAGGTCGATCAGGCCGCCGATCTTTTCGATATTGGCACGGACCACGTCCATGCCAACGCCACGCCCGCTGATCGCGGTAATCTGGTCGGCGGTCGACAGGCCGGGGGCGAATATCAGGTCGAGCTTTTCGCGCGGGCTGAGCAGCGCGGCTTCTTTGGCGCTGATCAGCTTGACCGCAACCGCCTTCGCGACCAGCCGGTCGACCGCAATCCCGGCACCATCATCTTCAATCTCGATCAAGATCTGATTGCCCGATTGGCGCGCCGCCACGCTGAGCGAACCCGTCAGCGGTTTGCCCGCGCGTTTGCGTGCGGCGGGGCCTTCCAATCCATGGTCGATCGCATTGCGGACGATGTGGGTCAGCGGATCACGGATATTTTCGATCATCTCGCGGTCGATTTCGACTTCGCCGCCGATGATGTTCAATTCGACCTGTTTGCCCAGGTCCTGCGCCAGATCGCGCACGATGCGCGTCATGGGCGCGAATAATTTGCCGATGCGCTGCATCCGCATCTGGCTGACCGATGCGCGCATCCCCGCGATGCACGCCGACAGCCGGTCAAAGGCCGACGCCGAGGCGGCGTCTTGATTGTCCGCGCGCAGCAACCGCGCGACTTCGTTGCGCGCCAGCACCATGTCGGTCACGCCGGTCATGACGCTGTCGAGCAGCGGCAACGGCACGCGGATCGAACGCCAGCCCTGATCGAGCAAAGTCGCGTCACCATCGAGCGTATCGAGGCCGAGCGGCGAAATATCATCGTCAGCCGGGACGGCACCCGACATGGGCGCAAGCCAGCCGCTGTCATCGCCCGCCGGTTCAACGCCGTCGGTCCCGATTCTGGCACAAAGTTCGGCAATGCGGTCGATGATGCGCAAAATCGCCGTCACCAGCGCGGTGTCGGCGACATGCGCACCGCGACGCACTTTGTCGAGCGCGTCTTCGGCGGCATGGGCAAGCGCGGTGACACGTGGCAACGCCAAAAAGGACGAGCTGCCCTTGACCGTGTGGACAAAGCGGAAAATCAGGTCGAGCCGCTCGCGGTCACCCGGATCGGCTTCCCACGCGACGATTGCCCCGTTGATTTCGTCCAGCAAATCCGTCGTTTCCGACAAAAAGTCGGTCAGCAGTTCATCCATGGTCCGCGATCCGGCAAGAGGGTTACCCGCCGTTTCTGACCAAAAAGGGTTAATTTGCCGTTTACCCCCTGTGCGCGGGCACGGTGGGCACGCCGATCACACGCGGTTGAGCACGGCCCCGACCAGCAAGGTTCCCGGTGTTTCGCGCGACAGCATCACGCGGCCGCCGCATTGCGCGGCCACCGCCTGAACCAGCACCGCCGGCGCGGTGCGCGACGTCATCACCGCGGCGCCCTCACCCTCGGCCAGCACCTGTTCGACATCCTTGTCGAGCAAAATACGTTCGGCCTCTGCATGGAGCGCGATTTCAACGCCGTCGCCGCGCGTTTCGCAGCCAATGTCGAGCCGTCCGCCGCGCACCAGCGCGTCAACCAGCAACAGCGCCAGATTGAGGATGATCTTGACCGCCGGCTTGGGCAGAGGTTCATCGCTGATCAGCCAGTTGAGCGTGATCGGCCGGTTGTCGCCGATGATCCCCTCAATCGCCGACTTTGCCTCACCCGGCGGCACCATGTCGCCAAAACCGCCCGCCGAACCAAAGGCGAGCCGAAAGAATTTCAGCTTGTTCGCCGACGTCCGCGCGCTTTGTTCCAGCAATTCCATGCACCGCGCGCGCATTTCGGCATCGGGTTCGTCAGCGAGCAGTTCCAACCCGTTGGCAAATGCGCCGACCGGACTGAGCAGATCGTGGCAAAGGCGCGAGGCCAACAGACTGGAAAAATCGACGCGGTCGGTGGTCACGCATGGCCCCTTTCGTGTACGCACCGCCGTGGCGCGCGCTATCGCCGCCGTCTAGGCGAGCGCCCCGCGCGCCGCAAGCGGGATTGCCGCTGCTGGCCACCTAAGCGCTTTCCCTTTACATTCGTCAGCGCATTG
>JBEGPL010000048.1:0-6847 GCA_041181445.1 Pseudomonadota bacterium | reverse complement strand
GCCCAGCGATTCGAACACGGCGCGCATCGGCCCACCGGCGATGATACCGGTCCCGGCAGGCGCCGAACGCAGCGTCACATTGCCCGCGCCGAAATGGCCGCGACCGTCGTGATGGAGCGTGCGGCCATCTTTCAGCGGCACGCGCACCATCGACTTTTTCGCCGCCGCGGTGGCCTTGGAAATGGCTTCGGGCACTTCACGCGCCTTGCCATGGCCGAAACCGGCGCGGCCCTTGCCGTCGCCGACGACGACGAGCGCGGCAAAACCAAAGCGCTTGCCGCCCTTCACCGTTTTCGAGACGCGGTTGATGTGGACCAGCTTTTCGATCAGCTCTTCGCCGCCATCTTCGCCCTGCGGCTTGTTGCGGTCGTCGCGGCGGCCACGGCCACCATCGCGTCCGCCGCCATCACGGCCACCACGACCGCCGCCACGGCCGCGGCGCGGCGCCGCTGCATCGGGGGTTTCGGTGGTTTCGGGTGCAGTGTTCAGTTCATCAGACATCATCAAAACTCCAGTCCGCCTTCACGGGCGGCGTCGGCCAACGCCTTGATGCGGCCATGAAACAGGAAACCGCCGCGATCGAACACGACTTGCGTCACGCCCGCCTTTTTCGCGGCTTCGGCGAGGCGCTTGCCCACGTCGGCTGCTGCGGCACAGGTCGCGCCGGTCTTGCCGCGAACATCTTTTTCCAGCGTCGATGCCGATGCCAGCGTGCGGCCAGCGGCGTCGTCGATAAGCTGGGCATAGATGTGGCGACCCGAACGATGGACCGACAGGCGCGCGCGGCCGCTCGCCCGTTGCCGCAGGGCAGTCCGGACGCGTTGGCGGCGTTTTTCGAATTGGGTAAGATGGGCCATGGCTTACTTCTTCTTGCCTTCTTTGCGGAAGATAAACTCGCCGCGATATTTGATACCCTTGCCCTTATAGGGTTCAGGCTTGCGCCAGCGCCGGATTTCCGCCGCCACTTGGCCGACTTTCTGCTTGTCGATGCCAGAGATTTCGATCGTCGTATTGTCCGGCGTCTTGATCTCGATGCCATCGGGCACGGCATAGTCGACGTCGTGGCTGTAGCCGAGCTGCAATTTCAACATCCGGCCCTGGGCGTTGGCGCGATAGCCGACGCCGGTGATTTCCAGCACTTTGGTAAAACCGTCGGTGACGCCGGTGACGAGGTTCTGGACCAACGTGCGCTGCATGCCCCAAAAGGCGCGTGCGCGCTTGGTGGCATTGGCCGGCTGGACCGAAATCGCGCCATCCTGCACCTCATAGGCGATGTCGTCGGCGAGCGTCAGCGCCAGCGTCCCCTTGGGACCCTTGACCGCCAACTGGCCTTCCTCGATCGATGCCGACACCCCGCCGGGGAGTGGAACCGCTTTTTTGCCGATGCGTGACATGATCAGAACACCTCCGCCAGCACTTCGCCGCCGACATTCATTTCGCGTGCTTCGGCGTCCGACAGGACACCGCGCGGGGTCGACACGATGGTGATGCCCAGGCCGTTGCGCACGATCGGCAGTTCTTTCGAACCCGAATATACGCGGCGGCCCGGCTTTGACACGCGGGCGACGTGCTGGATCGCCGGCTGGCCTTCGAAATATTTCAGCTCGATGCGCAGGCCCTTGTGCTGGCCGCGGTCGCCCAGCGCTTCTTCGCTGTAACCACGGATATAGCCTTCGCGCTTGAGCACGTCGAGCACATGGGCGCGCAGCGTTGACGCGGGGGTCAGGACACTGTCCTTCTTCGCGCGCTGGCCGTTGCGGATGCGGGTGAGCATATCACCCAGAGGATCGGTCATTGCCATTGTCTGTTTTCCTTACCAGCTCGACTTCACAACACCCGGGATCAGGCCCTTGTTGGCCAGATCGCGCAGCTGAATGCGGCAAAGCCGGAATTTCCGGTAATATGCGCGCGGACGCCCCGTCAGTTCGCACCGGTTACGGATGCGGGTCGGGTTGCCGTTGCGCGGAATTTCCGCCATTTTCAGACGTGCGATTGTCCGCTCGGCTTCGTCGAGGGACTTGTCGTTCGCAATCGCCTTGAGCTTCGCATATTTGCCGGCATATTTCTTGACCAGCTTTTTGCGACGCTCGTTTTTGTTCATCGAACTCAGTTTCGCCATGACTTAAGTTCTCTTCCTTCTATGGGAGCAAGAGACCTTCACCACCGTGAGGGGGTTCAGGCCGCTTCCTTTTCCTGGGCTTCGATCGGGAAGGGGAACCCGAACAGACGGAGCAGCTCGCGCGCTTCGTCGTCGGTCTTCGCGGTCGTGGTCACAATGACATCCATGCCGCGCACCGAATCGATGCGGTCATAGTTGATTTCGGGGAAAATAATCTGTTCCTTCAGCCCCATCGCGTAATTGCCGCGCCCGTCAAAGCTTGTCGCGCTGACGCCGCGAAAATCGCGGATACGGGGCATGGCGATGGTGATCAGCCGGTCCAGAAATTCATACATGCGTTCGCGGCGCAGGGTAACCTTGCAACCGATCGGCATGCCTTCGCGCAGTTTGAAACCGGCGATCGACTTCTTGGCCTTGGTCACGACGGGTTTTTGCCCGGCGATCAATTCCATTTCAACCGCTGCGGTTTCGACCTTTTTCTTGTCCTGAACCGCATCGCCCACGCCCATGTTCAGCGTGACCTTGTCGATCTTGGGAACTTCCATCGCATTTTTGTAGCCGAACTTCTCGGTCATCGCTTGCACGATCACCTCGTCATACCGGCTCTTCATGCGCGGGGTGTATGCATTAGCCATTGAGGGTCTCCCCGGACTTGACCGCAATGCGGACCTTCTTGCCATCCTTGACATCGAAGCGGACCCGCGTCGGCTTGCCGCTCTTCGGGTCGGCAATCGCGACCTTCGACGCGTGAAGCGGCGCTTCGCTCCGCTCAAGTCCGCCCTGCGGGTTCGCCTGCGTCGGTTTCTTGTGGCGGGTGATGATGTTCACGCCGGCGACAACCAATTTGTCGGCCTTTGGCAAACGCTTCGTCACTTCACCGGTCTTGCCCTTGTCCTTGCCGGACAGGATGACGACGGTGTCGCCTTTTTTGATCTTGGCCATGCCCATGATTACAGCACCTCCGGCGCAAGACTGATGATTTTCATATAGCCGCGGCCGCGCAGTTCGCGGACGACCGGGCCAAAGATACGCGTGCCGATGGGCTCTTCATTCTTGTTGACGAGCACGGCGGCGTTGCTGTCGAAACGGATCACCGAACCGTCGGCGCGGCGGACGTCCTTGGCCGTGCGGACGATGACAGCGCGATGGACATCGCCCTTCTTCACCTTGCCGCGCGGCTGGGCTTCCTTGATCGACACCACGATGATGTCGCCCACGCCGGCAAAACGACGCTTTGACCCGCCCAGCACCTTGATGCACTGGACGCGCTTTGCGCCGCTGTTGTCGGCGACTTCCAAATTTGACTGCATCTGGATCATCGATGCGTTTCCTTCCTTGCTGGCTTACCGGGACGATGGGGTGATCCCCCGCCCGGCAGTTCCAAAATCTGTTGTCAGCTCTCGGCGGCGGCGGCCTTGGGCGCGCTGCGGGTATCGACGCGGTCGAGCACGCGCCAGGTCTTCAATTTGGAGACCGGACGGGTTTCTTCGATGCGGACGGTTTCCCCGGCCTTATATTCATTGGCTTCGTCATGGGCGTGATATTTCTTCGAACGCCGGATGATCTTGCCATAGAGCGGATGTTTGACCTTCCGCTCAACTTTGACGACGACGGTCTTGTCGCCCTTGTCGGACACGATGGTCCCGGTCAGCACGCGCTTTGGCATGGCGGCTTGCTCCTTATTTCGCCGCCGAGCGGGTGCGCTCGGTCTGCAGGGTCTTGATACGGGCGATCGCGCGGCGCACGTCCTTGACCCGCGCGGCTTTTTCGAGCTGGCCAGTGGCGGCCTGAAAGCGCAGGTTGAACGCTTCGCGCTTCAACTCGCCCAGCTGTTCGGACAGTTGGTCGTCACTCTTTGCCCGGAGTTCAGTCGTCTTTTCCATCGCTTAACCCTCCAGGTGCGAAGTGTCACCCAGACGGGCGATCACTTTCGTCTTGATCGGCAGCTTCATCGCGGCGCGTTCAAACGCCAGCGCCGCGACCGGGCCGGGCACGCCGTCGAGTTCGAACAGGATGCGGCCGGGTTTGACCCGCGCGGCCCAATATTCGATCGCACCCTTGCCCTTGCCCATGCGGACTTCGGCGGGCTTTGACGTGACGGGCACGTCGGGAAAGATGCGGATCCACAAACGGCCCTGGCGCTTGATTGCACGGCTGATCGCGCGGCGGGCCGCTTCGATCTGGCGCGCGGTGATCCGCTCGGGTTCCATGGCCTTGAGGCCATAGGAGCCGAAGTTCAGCGCCGTCCCACCCTTGGCATTGCCATGGATGCGGCCTTTGAACGCCTTGCGGAATTTGGTCTTTTTCGGTTGCAGCATGGTCGTTTCCTATCAGCGCGCCGGGCGGACGCCGGACGTCTGCGAATCGAGCATCAGACGGTCGGTGGCGGTCGGATCATGGCCCAGGATTTCGCCCTTGAAGATCCACACCTTGATGCCGCACACGCCATAGGCGGTGTGGGCTTCGGCTTCGGCATAATCGACGTTGGCGCGCAGCGTATGCAGCGGCACGCGGCCTTCGCGGTACCATTCGGTGCGCGCGATTTCCGCGCCGCCCAGACGACCCGCACAGTTGATGCGGATGCCCTCTGCGCCCAGACGCATCGCCGACTGCACCGCGCGCTTCATGGCGCGGCGAAAGGCAACACGGCGTTCGAGCTGGTCGGCAATGCCCTGTGCGACCAGTTTGGCATCGACTTCGGGCTTGCGGATTTCAACGATGTTGAGCGACACTTCGGCCGACGTCATCGCGCCGATGCGCTTGCGCAGCTTTTCGATGTCGGCGCCCTTCTTGCCGATGATCACGCCGGGGCGTGCGGCATAGATGGACACGCGGCACAGTTTCGCCGGGCGTTCGATGACGACCTTTGAAATCGCCGCCTGCGGCATTTCCTTGAACAGGAACTGGCGGATCTTCAGATCCTCCACCAACATGCGGCCATATTCGCCGCCTTCGGCGTACCAGCGGCTGTCCCAAGTGCGGTTGACCTGCAGGCGCAGGCCGATCGGATTGCTCTTCTGGCCCATCTTATGCCTCCTGCTTTTCCTGGACGACGATGCGGACGCGGCTGAACGGCTTGACGATGCGCGTCGATTTGCCGCGGCCGCGTGCGTGCCAGCGCTTCATCGACAGCGCCTTGCCAACGCTGGCTTCTTTCACCACGAGCGCGTCGACATCCAGATTATGGTTGTTTTCGGCGTTGGCGATCGCCGAAGCGAGCACCTTGCGGACGTCGACGGCCATCGCCTTTTTCGAAAAGGCCAGGATGTTGAGCGCGTCTTCGACCTTGCGGCCACGGATCAGCGCGGCCACCAGGTTCAGCTTTTGCGCCGAACCGCGGATCGTCGTGCCGACCGACAGCGCCTCGTTGTCCGCAACGCGGCGGGGGGATTTTTCCTTGCCCATCAGCGTTTGCCCTTCTTGTCTGCGGCGTGACCGGGGAACGAGCGCGTCGGCGCAAATTCACCCAGCTTCATGCCGACCATGTCTTCGTTCACCGACACCGGCACGAATTTGCGGCCGTTGTAGACGCTGAACGTCAGGCCGACGAATTGCGGCAAGATGGTGGAGCGGCGCGACCAGGTCTTGATCGGGGCCTTGTTGCTGCTGTCCTGTGCCGATTCCGCCTTTTTCAAAAGGTGGAGGTCGACGAACGGACCTTTCCAGACCGAGCGAGCCATGACTTACCTCTTCTTCTTCGCGTGACGCGACCGGATGATCATCTTGTCGGTCGATTTGTTCGAGCGCGTGCGCGCGCCCTTCGTCGGCTTGCCCCACGGCGTCACCGGATGGCGACCGCCCGAGGTGCGGCCCTCACCGCCGCCGTGCGGGTGATCGACCGGGTTCTTGGCGACACCGCGCGTCAGCGGGCGTTTGCCCGCCCAACGGTTGCGGCCGGCCTTTGCCAGATTCTGGTTGGCGTTGTCGGGGTTCGACACCGCGCCCACCGAACCCATGCATTCGCCGCGGATATAGCGTTGCTCACCCGAGTTCAGCCGCACGATCACCAGCCCGCGGTCGCGACCGACGACCTGCGCATAGGTTCCCGCCGAACGGGCGATCTGGCCGCCCTTGCCCGGCTTCATTTCGATGTTGTGGACGATCGTGCCCACCGGCATCTGGCTGAGTTCCATCGCGTTGCCCGGCTTCACGTCGGTTTTCTTGCCCGCGACGACACTGTCGCCAACGGCCAGACGCTGCGGCGCGATGATATAGGTGCGCGTGCCGTCTTCATACGCGATCAGCGCGATAAAGGCGGTGCGGTTGGGGTCATATTCCAGCCGCTCGACCGTTGCCGGCGCGTCCCATTTGCGACGCTTGAAATCGATGAAGCGATAGCTCTGCTTGTGACCACCGCCGATGCCACGCGACGTGACATGACCCATATTGTTGCGGCCACCCGACTTTTTCTTGCCTTCGGTCAGGGCCTTGACGGGCTTGCCTTTCCACAGGCTGGAGCGGTCGACGAGGATCAGGCCGCGCTGTGCGGGGCTGGTCGGATTATAGTGTTTGAGTGCCATTTTGCTGTTCCGTTCCCTGGCCTCAGGCGCCTGTGGTGACGTCGATCGATTGGCCTTCAGCCAATGTCACAACCGCCTTTTTGACGTCGCTGCGGGTATAGGGCTTGCCCTTCCACCGCTTGGTTTTGCCCTTGGTCACCAGCGTGTTCACCTTGGTCACCTTGACATCGAAGATTGCCTCGACCGCCGCCTTGATCGACGGCTTCGT
>JBEGPL010000047.1:0-2751 GCA_041181445.1 Pseudomonadota bacterium | reverse complement strand
GCAACGAAGGTCGCTGCGGCTAGCCTTAAAAAATTCATGCCAGCGCCCCCGCAATCGCCGCTTCAATCTCGGCAATCGTGAACGGTTGTCCGCTCACCTTATTCACCGGCTTGGCGTCGACCAGAAACTGATCGCGCAGCACGGTTTTGAGCTGGCCGGTGTTCATTTCGGGGACGATCACCGTGTCGAAACTGTGCAGCAGCGCGCCCAGATTCTTGGGCATCGGCCAGATGTGGCGGATGTGGATGTGGCTGACGTCGGCGCCGGCGCTGCGCGCGCGGTTCACCGCCTGATGAATCGGGCCATAGCTGCTGCCCCAGCCGACCACGGCCAGCTTGCCACCCGCCGCGCCGATTTCACAGACCTGATCGGGGATGTCGTTCGCGATCCCGTCGATCTTGGCCTTGCGGATGTCGGTCATCGCCTGATGGTTCGCCGCTTCATAATTGATGTGGCCGGTACCCTGTTCTTTCTCGATTCCGCCGATGCGGTGGAGCAGCCCCGGCGTGCCGGGTTTGACCCACGGGCGGGCCAGCCTGTCATCGCGGCCAAAGGGTTTGAACCCGCCTTCGGGCACTTGGGTCAGGAATTGCACCGGGAACGGCGCATAGCTGTCGAGATCGGGCACCGCCCAAGGTTCGGCGGCGTTGGCGATATAGCCGTCGGTGAGCAGGATCACCGGCGTCATGTAACGCACCGCAATGCGGACCGCTTCGATCGCGCATTCGAACGCGTCGCCGGGCGAGCGTGCCGAAATCACCGGCATCGGCGCGTCGCCGTTGCGTCCATAGACGGCCTGATAAAGGTCGCTCTGTTCGGTCTTGGTCGGCAATCCGGTCGAAGGACCGCCGCGCTGTGAATTGACGATGATCAGCGGCAGTTCGGTGATGATCGCCAGCCCCATCGCCTCACCCTTCAGCGCGATGCCGGGGCCGGACGAGCTGGTCACGCCCAGCGCGCCGCCATAGGCCGCGCCGATGGCCGAGCAAATCGCCGCAATTTCATCCTCAGCCTGGAATGTGGTGATGCCATATTCCTTGAGCCGCGACAGATGGTGGAGGATCGCCGAAGCGGGCGTGATCGGGTAACCGCCGAAGAACATTTTCAGACCGGCCAGCTGCGCGCCCGCGACCAGCCCCAGCGCGATGCCCTCGGCCCCGGTGAGCGTGCGGTACAGCCCCGGCGCGACCGGCGCGGCGGCGACATGATGCTGTTTCAGCGGCCCCGCCAGCTCGGCGGTCTCGCCGTAAGCATGGCCCGCATTGAGCGCCGCGATATTGGCGTCGGCCAGCACTGGATTTTTGGCGAATTTACCCTTCAGCCAGTCGATCAGCGGCGCGCGGTCGCGGTCAAACATCCACAGCGCCAGCCCCAGCGTCCACATATTCTTGCAACGCAGCGCTTCTTTGTTGCCCAGCCCGAACGGCTTGACCGCGTCCATCGTCGCCTGACTGATGTTCAGCTTGAGCAATTGCCATTTCGCCAAACTGCCATCGTCGAGCGGATTGGCGGCATATTTCGCCTTGTCGAGGTTGCGCTGGTTGAACTCGCCTTCGTCGGCGATGATCAGCCCGCCGACCTTCAGCGCGCCGACATTGGTTTTCAGGGCAGCGGGGTTCATCGCAACCAGCACGTCGGGCGCATCGCCCGCCGTGTCGATTGCCGACGACCCGAAATTGATCTGGAACGCCGACACGCCGAACAATGTGCCCTGCGGCGCGCGGATTTCGGCGGGAAAGTCGGGGAAGGTCGCAAAATCATTGCCCGCCAGCGCCGACGACAGGGTAAACTGTCCCCCGGTCAATTGCATCCCGTCGCCGCTGTCCCCGGCAAAACGGACAACAACGGCATCATTCAGGTCGGCGGGTCGGTCAAGGGCGGCGGTGGCCATGGTTTTACTTACATCCCGGTCATTATGCGTTGCCGTTCCTAAGCAGGTCGGCAAACTTTGCCAAAGCAAAAAATGCTAGCCCGGCTGACAGCATGGCTTTGCTGGCTGGACAGCACGCCCGCTTATGCCCAAGGGAGGCTGAATGGATCATGACTTCACCCACCTCCCCTATCGCCCGTGCGCGGGCATCATGCTGGCGAACCGCGACGGCCGCGTCTTTGTCGGCCAGCGGCTCGATACCAGCAGCGATGCGTGGCAAATGCCGCAAGGCGGGATCGATGACGGCGAAGACGCCGAAGCCGCAGCACTGCGCGAGCTGCACGAGGAAACCGGCGTCGGCGCGCATCTGGTCAGCATCATCGCACGCAGCGCGAACGAACATCTTTATGACCTTCCCCCCAATCTGATGGGGCGGATGTGGGGCGGGCGGTATCGCGGCCAGCGCCAGCACTGGTTCCTGATGCGCTTTTTGGGTAACGACAGCGACGTCGACATCGCGACCATTCATCAGGAGTTCCGCACGTGGCGCTGGGCCGAACCCGCCGAACTGGAGGCGCTGATCGTGCCGTTCAAGCGCACCCTCTATCGCGCCGTCGTGGCCGAGTTTCATGACCTCATCTGACGGCTGGACCTATGCCATTGCCGTTGGCGCCAATCAACGCGGGCGCGGCGGGCTTACCCCGCGCGCGACCGTCGGCGCCGCCTTTGCCGCGCTCGACGACGTGGACACCGACGTGTTTGCGACCAGCGCGCTGTTCGACACGGCCCCGGTCGGCCCCGGTCGGCGCCGCTTTGTCAACGCCGCGCTGCTGGTGGTCAGCCGCCTCGACCCATTCGACATGCTGGCGCGGCTGCACGAA
>JBEGPL010000046.1:0-10689 GCA_041181445.1 Pseudomonadota bacterium | reverse complement strand
ACTGGCCATGGTCGCCCATCGCGGCAGCAATCGCGAGCGTCTTGCCGCCCGCCCCGGCGCATAGATCGACCACAGTCATGCCCGCGCGCGCACCGAGCGCGGCGGCGGCAAACTGGCTCGCCGCGTCCTGAATTTCGAACGCGCCGCCGGCAAAAGCATCGCTGGCGTCGACCGATGTGCCGTGCGGCAGGCGCAGTGCCAAATCGAGTCCCGCGATCGGCTGTGCGTCGGGAAACAGCGCAGCGACGGCGGCGCGCTCGGCGCGCGCGCGATTGACGCGCAGGTCGAGCGGTGCCCGGTCGATGAGCGCTGCGCGGTCGCCATCGTCTACCAGCGGATCAAACAGCGGCAGCAGCCATTTGGGGCAAGCCCCGACGACGATGTTGCCCTCTGCCCCCCCGTCGCCCAGCGGGAACGGACCATGCGCCGAACCATCGAACGTCGCCGCCAATTCACTATCGTCGCGCGCCAGCGCGGCGATGGCGGCGCGCCCGTCGGGCGGGCAGGACGCGCAATGGCGGATCGCGCGCCAGACCAGATCGCGCACCGCACGCCGGTCTTTTGACCCAGCGTAGCGCCGCGTCTTGAAATAGGCCGAAACCAGCGCGTCGGCGGGCGGACCGCCCTCACGCGCGGCGCGCGCCACCGCATCAACGATTTCGATCGCGGCCTGCGTGCGCGCTGCGGGCGTCACGGTGCAAAGGCCCTATTGCGTCGGATAGTTGGGCGCCTCACGCGTGATCGACACGTCGTGGACATGGCTCTCGCGTAGCCCCGCGTTGGTGATGCGGATGAAGCGCGCGCGGTCCTTCAAATCGGCCAGTGTGCGCGAACCGGTATAACCCATCGCTGCCTTCACTCCGCCGATCAATTGGTGGATGATGTCCTTGCCCGGCCCCTTGAACGGCACCTGACCCTCGATCCCTTCGGGCACCAGTTTCATATGGTCTTTGATGTCCTGTTGGAAATAGCGGTCAGCGGAGCCGCGCGCCATCGCGCCGACGCTGCCCATGCCGCGATAGCTTTTATAGGCGCGCCCTTGATAGAGAAAGGTTTCACCGGGCGCCTCAGCGGTTCCGGCAAGCAGCGAGCCAACCATCACACTCGACGCGCCCGCCGCCAGCGCCTTGGCGATGTCGCCCGACGTGCGCAGCCCGCCGTCGGCGATGATCGGGATGCCCGCCTTTTCCGCCGCAGCAACGCTGTCCATGATGGCGGTGAGTTGCGGTACGCCGACCCCGGCGATGACGCGCGTGGTGCAAATCGACCCCGGTCCGATGCCGACCTTGACCCCATCAGCCCCGGCACCGATCAGCGCGCGGGTGGCTTCGCCGGTGGCGACATTACCCGCCAGCACCTGAACCCGGTTCGACATTTTCTTGATCCGTTCGACAGCGACCGCGACCATTTTCGAATGGCCGTGCGCCGTGTCGACAACGATCAGGTCACATTCGGCATCGAGCAACGCCTCGGTCCGTTCGATCCCGGCGTCGCCCACCGTCGTCGCGGCGGCGACGCGCAGGCGACCGGTCGCGTCCTTTGTCGCGTCGGGATAGGTCACCGCTTTTTCCATATCCTTGACCGTGATCAGGCCGACACAGCGGCCTTCGGCATCGACCACCAGCAGTTTTTCGATGCGGCGCTGGTGCAATATGCGGCGCGCCTCGTCCTGTGCGACGCCGGGGCGGACGGTGGCCAGATTGTCGCTGGTCATCAATTCGCGCACTGGCTGCATCGGATTGTCGGCAAAGCGGACGTCGCGGTTGGTCAGGATGCCGACCAGCCGCCCGCCAGCCTCGACCACGGGGATGCCCGAAATGCGGTGCTGGCCCATCAGCGCGCGGGCGTCGGCCAACGGCGCTTCGGGACCAATTGTGATCGGGTTGACGACCATGCCGCTTTCAAAGCGTTTCACCTGGCGCACCGCCGCCGCTTGTTCGCTGACGGTCATGTTGCGGTGGAGCACGCCCATGCCGCCCAATTGCGCCATCAGGATCGCCATGTCGGCCTCTGTCACCGTGTCCATGGCTGACGAGAGCACGGGAATGTTCAGCCGGATTTCGCTGGTCAATTGGGTCGACAGGTCGGCGTCGCTGGGCAGGATTTCGCTTTCCCCCGGCTGCAACAGCACGTCGTCGAAAGTGAGGCCAAGGCGAATGTCGGTCATGTCCACGTCCTGAAATAAAGCGGCGGGCGGGGCGTGCCCGTCCGGATTCGTGGCGGCCCATGTAACCAGTTGCCCCCCCCAGCGCCAGTGGCGTCGCGACATTTTCCGGCATAAAAATCAGTCGCGCGGCGCCCTGTCGATGTCAATCGTCGGCAGCCGGTCGAACGCCTCGATCAAAGCGCTGCCCCAGCTGTCCGAAATCGCGCGGAACAGCCGGTCGTCCGCCTCGATCCGGCGGCGTTGGGAAAAGGCGAAACGGTCGCGTTCGATCAACGCGAAATCGAGCGGCATGCCGACCGAAAGGTTGGATCGCAGTGTCGAATCCATCGACACCATCGCCGCTTTGATCGCGTTGTCCAGCGTCGTTTCGGGGCGGATCACCCGGTCGAGGATCGGCTTGCCATATTTATGTTCGCCGATCTGGAAAAAGGGCGTGTCGCGGGTGGCTTCGATATAATTGCCCGCCGCATAGATAAGGAACAGCCGCTGGCGCCCGCCCTTGCGCTGACCCGCGACCAGAATCGACGCATCGTAACTGACCGACTGCGCCTCCATCGACGGGCGATATTTGTCCTGCACCTCCGCCATTTCGGCGCCGACGAGATCGGCGACCTCGACGATCGTCGGCACGTTCAGGATGGTGCGGACATCCTCTCCCTGTTCGGACCGCAGAATATCCGCCTTCAGCCGCGTGATAACGCCCTGGGTAATCGACAGATTGCCGGCCGTCGCCATTGCAATCACGCGCTTTCCAGGCGTTTCCCATGTGTGCATTTTTGAAAAGCGCGAGACATTGTCCATCCCGGCGTTGGTGCGCGTGTCCGACATCAGCACGATTCCGCTGACGACGTTGATCGCGACGCAATAAGTCATTGCTGCTGCTGTTCCTGTTGTTGTTGTTCACCCTCGCTTCCCAGCGATGGCGTAATCCGCACGTCGGCGTCAACGCCTATGTTGCGCCCGCCGGCGACATGGCCGCGAATGGGCGCGGCGTCATAGGCGTCGAGGCCTATTGTCAGCGGCACATAATGTTCGTTCGGACACACGCCGTTTGACGCGTCGAATCCGACCCAGCCCAGTTCCTGCACAAAAGCCTCTGCCCAGGCGTGGGTTTCATGCAGTTCGCTGCCATCCTCGCCCGCCAGCAGATAGCCCGCGACATAGCGCGCCGATGTCCCCATCGAACGCGCAGCCGCAATGAACAGATGGGCATGGTCCTGACACACGCCCGCGCCCTGAGCCAGTGCATCGGCCGCCGACGTCGTCGCGTTTGTCACCCCGGCACGATAGGCGATACGCGCATAGATCAGCGCGTTGAGCGCGTGCAACCGGTCAAGCAATGTGCCGCCCTCTGCGTCGTCGGCGAGCGCGGATATCGCCGCATTGCCCCCGGTCAGCGGGCTTTCCTTCAAATAGATGAGCGGGTGCGGGTCGCGCGGACGGAGCGGTGTGATCCCGGCAACATCGCGCGTCTCAACGATACCTTGGGCGACAAAAGTGACCATTTCGGGCACCGGATGTGCCGTCCACAGCGCGCGGCGATCGCGCCCTGGCGCCACCGGCTCGTCATTCGCGGTCACGGCCCATTCGCGCACGCGCAGCCCCGGCGCGTCGCCCGGCCACAGCCGCAAACTGCACGTCAGCCGCAGCGCGTCGGGGTCATAGCGGTACCGCGTGGCATGGCGGATCAACAATCGCATCGCGCGTCCTGTCTCAGAAATGATATGCTGCCGCGATTTCGCGTGACAGGCGATTGATGTCGTTGAGTGCGCCGCCGACGAATTCGTGCAACCCCGCCTCGAATATCGCGCCTTCGGCCGCCGTGTCGAGTTGTTCGAGCATCATTTCGACCGTTTCGTGACAGGCATGGCGGGCATCGTGCGTCGTGCCGAGTCGGCCAAGGTGATAGCCGATCTGTGCCACGCAAAAGGCCAGGCTGCGCGGAAAAATATGGTCGCGCACCAAAAATTCGGTAATCAGCCACGGGCGCAGCTGGCCGCCATAAACATGGTGAAAGGCGCGCTTGCCCGACAGCGCGTCGAGCACCGAATTCCATTGATAGTGGTCGCGCCCGCCGCCAACGACCTCGGTTTCGGGCAGCAGCACATGATATTTCACGTCGAGCAGCCGCAGCGTCATGTTCGCGCGCTCGATCGCGCCACCGATGCGCAGGAAATCATGGCCATCGTTGCGCAGCATGCCGGTGGAAACGGCGCCGCGAAACGTCGCCGCGCGCGCCTTCGTCCAATCGATCAAATGCGGCAATTCGCGCCGCGCGTCGGCCAGATCATAGCTTTCAAGCAAACGCCAGCCATCGTTGAGCGATTCCCACATGTCCTGCGTCAATTGCGTCCGCACCGCGCGGCCATTGGCGCGCGCACGGCCCAGACTGGTGCGGATCGACGCCGGATTGTCCTCGTCCAGCACCAACAGGCGCACGGCGTCGGCTTCGCTGACCAGCGCATGTTCGCCGACCCGATGCTCGCACCCGGCGACGCGCAGCACCGACCGCCATTCGTCGCGGTGGTGCGCGCCGGGGAGCAGCGCCATACGCTGACCCATGACGAGCAGACGCGATGTTGCCTCAGCGCGCTCGATATAGCGCGCCATCCAGAACAGATTATCGGCGGACCGGCTCAGCATGTCATAAATCCCTGAGCACCCAACTGTCTTTGACGCCGCCGCCCTGACTGGAGTTCACCACCAGCGAGCCTTCGACCAGCGCCACGCGGGTCAGCCCGCCGGGCACCAGCCGGACGTTTTTGCCCACCAGGCAATAGGGACGAAAATCGACATGGCGGCCCGCAGTCGTCGTCGGCCCCAGCGTCGGTGCGGTCGACAGGTCGAGCGTCGGCTGGGCAATGAATTCGGACGGGTTGGCGCGGATCCGGTTGGCATAGGCCGCGATTTCCGCCTGTGTCGACTGAGGCCCGATCAACATGCCATAGCCGCCCGATCCATGGACTTCCTTGGCCACCAGCTCGCCCAGATGGTCGAGCACATAGGCGCAATCGTCGGGGTCGGCGCAGCGCCACGTCGGCACATTTTCCAGCACCGGCCGTTCGCCCAGATAAAATTCGATCATCTTGGGCACGAAACAGTAAATCGCCTTGTCGTCAGCGATCCCGGCACCGGGCGCCGACGCCAGCGTCACGCCGCCGCGCCGATAGACATGAAACAGGCCCGGCAAACCCAGCATCGAATCGGGCCGGAACGCCAGAGGGTCGATATAATCATCGTCGATGCGTCGATAAATCACATCGACACGCTTGGGCCCGCGCGTCGTGCGCATCCACACCGTGTCGGCATCGACGAACAAGTCGGCGGGCTCGACCAGTTCGACGCCCATCAAGTCGGCCAGATAGCTATGCTCATAATAGGCACTGTTGAGCGGCCCCGGCGTCAGCACGACGACCACGGGTTCGCCCTTGCACGCCGGCGGCGCAACCTCGATCAATGTCTGCCGCAGCTTGGCCGGATAGTCATCGACCGGCGCGACGCCGCCGTCGGCGAAAAGTCCGGGAAACATGCGCTGCATGATCTCGCGGTTTTCCAGCATATAGGACACGCCCGACGGCGTGCGGCAATTGTCCTCCAGCACCTGAAAACTGTCGGGGCCGGTGCGCACAATGTCGATGCCGACGATGTGGCTGTACACCCGGCCGGGCACATCGACGCCGACCATGTCGGGCAGGAACGCCGCGTTGCGATAAACGAGTTCGGCGGGGACGATGCCCGCGCGGATGATTTCGGCGCGGTGATAAACATCGTGCAGAAAGGCGTTCAGCGCCCGCGCGCGCTGGCCGATGCCGCGTTCGAGCACACGCCATTCGGCGGCGCTGAAAATGCGCGGGATCAGGTCGAACGGGATCAGCCGTTCGGGGTCGCCGCCCTCGCCATAAACCGCAAAGGTGATGCCGATGCGGCGAAAGATCGCCTCGGCTTCCTCCATCCGGCGATTGAGCCCGGCGACACCGTTGTCCGCGATCCAGCGTTCAACGCCGCGATAACATTCGCGCACTGCCCCCGTATCATCGCACATCTCGTCGAATGGCATGCCGTTCCCCGATTCCAGCGACATAATGATGCAGCGCACAAATATGGCAAGCGGATTATGCAGCGACAGCCCGCTTGACCGCGCGCTGAAATGGGTTTCGTATGGCGGTTGCAAAACGCGCTTTTTTGGGGGACCCGGGTGACCGACACGACAATGACATCAGCCGCGCCAAACACCGAACTCAGCCGGTCACTGAAATCGCGCCACATTTCGATGATCACCTTTGGCGGGATCATCGGCGCTGGGTTGTTCGTCGGATCCTCAACCGCGATCAACACCATCGGCCCGGCCGCAGTGGTCAGCTATGCGCTGGCCGGATTGCTGGTGCTGCTGGTGATGCGGATGATTTCCGAAATGGCGATGGCGATGCCGGGGGTTCAGACATTCCCCGACTTCGCCCGCGCCGGTCTGGGCAATTGGGCCGGCTTTCTGGTCGGCTGGCTCTATTGGTATTTCTGGGTCGTGGTGATCGCGATCGAGGCGATTGCCGGGGCCAAGATCATCTGTGAATGGTTTCCGCAGTTTGAAGTGTGGCAGGTCGGCGTGGTGCTGATGGCGCTGCTCACCGGGGTCAATTTGCTGTCGGCGCGATCCTATGGCGAGTTTGAATTCTGGTTCGCGTCGACCAAAGTGGTTGCGATCATCGTTTTTATCGCGGTCGCCGGGGCCTATGCGATGGGGCTGACGTCACCTGCGGGTCCCACGTTTCACAACCTGACCGACAACGGCGGCTTTGCGCCCTTTGGTGTCGCGGCGATTCTGGCCGGGGTGTCGACCACCATCTTTTCGCTCTGCGGCGCCGAAATTGCGACACTGGCGGCGGCCGAATCCGACGAAGGATCAAAAGTAATCGCGCGCATGACGCTGTCGGTGTCGACGCGCATCCTGATCTTCTTTGTCCTGTCGATCCTGCTGATCGTTGCGGTCGTGCCATGGACCGAAATCAAGGTGGGCGTATCGCCCTTTGCCCATGCGCTGCGCACCATGGGCTATCCCGCCGCCGACCTGATCATGAACGCGATCGTGCTGGTGGCGGTGCTCAGTTGCCTGAACAGCGGCATCTATATCACGTCGCGCGCGATGTTCGGCCTCGCCAAAAACGGCGAAGCACCGCAAAGCTGTGTCCAGCTCAGCCGGTCGCGCGTGCCGGTGCGCGCAATTTTGATCGCCAGCCTGTTCAGCTATGGCGCACTCGCGGCGTCGGTGCTGTCGCCCGACCGCGTGTTCAATTTTCTGATCAGTTCGTCGGGCGCGGTGATGCTGTTCATCTATCTGCTGATCGCGGCAGCCCAGCTCAAGCTGCGCCGCCAGTGGAACGTCGAAGGCCCCGACCGCCTGCCGCTGAAAATGTGGTTGCACCCGTGGGGCACATTGCTGGCGATCGGCGGGATGGCGGCGGTGTTGCTGTTGATGGGCCTGTCCGCTGAGCTGCGGTCGCAGCTCTGGACGAGCACATTGGTGGCGGCCCTGTTCGGGGCGGGCTTTCTGATTCGAACGCGGCTGGCTAAGGTGGCGTGAATCGCCGCCAACAGGGACAATGCACCAATGAAAACGCGCGCCGCCGTCGCCTTTGAAGCCAAAAAACCGCTGGAAATCGTCGAGCTTGATCTGGACGGGCCGCGCGCGGGCGAAGTGCTGATCGAAATCATGGCGACGGGCATCTGCCACACCGACGCCTATACGCTCGACGGCTTCGACAGCGAGGGGATTTTCCCCAGCATACTCGGCCATGAAGGTGCGGGGATCGTGCGCGAAGTCGGCGCGGGCGTGACCAGCGTCGTCCCCGGCGACCATGTCATCCCGCTCTACACCCCCGAATGCGGACAGTGTAAAAGCTGTCTGTCGGGCAAGACCAATTTGTGCACCGCGATCCGCGCGACGCAGGGCAAGGGGCTGATGCCCGACGGCACATCGCGTTTCAGCTATAAGGGTCAGACCATTTATCATTATATGGGCTGTTCGACCTTTTCCAATTTCACCGTGCTGCCCGAAATTGCCGTGGCAAAGATCCGCCGCGACGCGCCGTTTCAGACAAGTTGCTACATCGGGTGCGGGGTCACCACGGGCGTCGGCGCGGTCACCAACACCGCAAAGGTTCAGCCCGGCGACAATGTCATTATTTTCGGGCTGGGTGGCATTGGGCTGAACGTGTTGCAGGGCGCACGGATGGCGGGCGCAAATATGATTGTCGGGGTCGACATCAATCCGGCGCGTGAAGACTGGGGCAAGAAATTCGGCATGACGCATTTCGTCAACCCGGCGCAAGTGGACGGCGACATCGTCGCGCATCTGGTCGCGCTGACCGACGGCGGCGCCGAGTATACGTTCGATTGCACCGGCAACACGACGGTGATGCGCCAGGCGCTCGAATGTTGCCACCGCGGCTGGGGCACCAGCATCATCATCGGCGTGGCCGAGGCGGGCAAGGAAATCTGTACGCGCCCGTTCCAGCTGGTCACCGGCCGCAACTGGCGCGGCACGGCGTTCGGCGGGGCAAAGGGCCGCACCGACGTCCCCAAAATCGTTGATCTGTATATGGATGGCACGATCCAGATCGACCCGATGATCACCCATGTGCTGACATTGGACGAGATTAACAAGGGGTTCGACCTGATGCATGCGGGGGAAAGCATCCGCAGCGTCGTGGTTTATTGATGGAGCGGGTCAGCGCTACCCTCAGCCATGGCGGCATCCAGAGCGTCCACACCCATTTTTCGCGCGAAACCGGAACGCCGATGACTTTTTCGGTCTTTGTGCCCGGTCATGCGCCGGGGGCGAAGCTGCCGGTCCTCTGGTATCTTTCGGGGCTGACCTGCACCCATGCCAATGTCACCGAAAAGGGCGAGTATCGCGCGGCGTGCGCGCGCCACGGCATCATCTTCGTCGCGCCCGACACCAGCCCGCGCGGCGACGATGTGCCCGACGACCCCGGATATGATTTTGGTTTGGGTGCGGGCTTTTACGTCGATGCCGCGTGCGCGCCATGGCACACAAATTACCGCATGCGCAGCTACATTGAAACCGAACTGCCCGCGCTGGTCGGCGAGCATTTCCCGGTCGACATGACGCGTCAGGGGATCACCGGTCACAGCATGGGCGGCCATGGCGCGCTCACCATCGCGCTGCGCAATCCGGGCCGATTCCGGTCGGTCAGCGCGTTTGCGCCCATTGTGTCGCCCATGTCGTGCCCATGGGGCGAAAAGGCGCTGGGCGGCTATCTGGGCCGCAACCGCGAGGCATGGGTGGACTATGACGCCTGCGCCCTGATCGACCGGGGTGCCTGCCTGCCCGACCTGCTGGTCGATCAGGGTGACGCCGACAATTTCCTGGCCGAACAATTGCGCACCGATTTGCTGATCGATGCCTGCGCGCGCGCGGGCATCGCGGCGACCGTCCGGATGCAGCCCGGATATGACCACAGCTATTATTTCATATCGACGTTCATGGCCGACCATGTCGCCTGGCACGCCGCGCGGCTGGCCACATGAACCGCGCGGCGCGCCTGGCCGCGATCATCGCCGATCATGCGCACCGCGAAGGGCCGCTGTTGCCGATCCTGCATGATGTGCAGGCGGCATTCGGCAACATCGACGACGCGGCAAAAATCGCGCTCGCCGCCGCGCTCAACCTCAGCCGCGCCGAAGTGCATGGCGTTGTCAGCTTCTACCATGATTTTTCGGCGCAGGCCGACCCGCGCCCGCGCATCGAACTGTGCCGGGCCGAGGCGTGTCAGGCGCGCGGGGTGGAGGCCATGGTCGCGGCGGCACAGGCGGAGGCGGGCGAACGCGTAAACATCAAGACGGTCTATTGCCTCGGGCTGTGCAGTGTCGGCCCGGCGGCGCGCATCGGCGACGCGCTCCACGCCCGGCTGGATGGTGCAAGGCTGGTTGAACTGGTCCGCGCGCAATGACGATTGTCCGCATTGCCGACGATGCCCTCGCGCTGGCCTGCGGCGCGGATGATGTCGCGGCGGCGTTTGTTGCGGCGGGCTGTGTGGTCGAGCGCGTTTCCAGCTGGGGCATGCACTGGCTGGAGCCACTGGTTGAAATCGACGGTTCGGGCTGGGGCCCGGCCACACCCGAAGACGTCACCGCGATCCTTGATGACAGCTGTGCCAAGGCCATCGGTCCGATCGCCGAACATCCTTTCATCACCCGCCAGCAGCGGTTGACCTTTGCCCGCGCGGGCAAGTCGCGCCCGACAAGTCTGGATGATTATCGGGCGACCGGCGGCTGGACCGGGCTAAACCGGGCAAGGACGATGTCGCCGGAACAAGTTGTGGCTGCCGTCACCGCGTCCGGGCTGCGCGGCCGCGGCGGCGCGGGTTTTCCGGCGGGGATTAAATGGGACACGGTCCGCAAAGCGGCGGGCGCACGCAAATATATCGATTGCAACGCCGACGAAGGCGACAGCGGGACCTTTGCCGACCGCATGTTGATGGAGGGCGATCCGTTCCAGTTGATCG
>JBEGPL010000045.1:0-3518 GCA_041181445.1 Pseudomonadota bacterium | reverse complement strand
CAGCACCAACCATGTCGCGCCATAGATGATCGTCTGGCCCAGGTCGGGCTGGTTCATCAGCAACAACGCGATGATCCCGGTCAGCACGAACGACAGCGGCACCACTGGCAACGTATCGTCCGACAGGCGCAGCGACAATATCCACGCCAGCGAGACTGCAAACATCGGTTTCAAAAACTCTGACGGTTGCAGCCGGAACGCGCCGCTACCGAGCCAGCGCTGCGCGCCGTTGACCGCTGTGCCGAACATCGGAACCATGAACAACAGCGTCAGGAACAGGATCGTGCCGTAAATGGCAAAACGCCTTGCCTGCGCCTTGGGCAGCATCGATACGGTCAGCATGACCGGCGCGCCGACGATCACCCAGCCCAGTTGGCGATAGAAATAATAGAGCGGGTCGAGCGACTTGGTCGATGTCGATAATTTCTCTGCCGCGACCGGCGAAGCTGCCGCGACCGCGACCAACCCGATCGCAACAAGCACCGACACGAGCAGCAGCAGCACGCGGTCGATTTCCCAGAACCACAGGCCCAGCGGCGAACGGTCGGCGCGGCTGAGCCGCGGTCCGCGCCGCTTTTGCTGGCGGTTGGCGACAATGATGGGCTTGCCCTCATGCACATCGGTGCCGTCAATCATGGCCGATCCCCCTTTGCAACAGCCTGCGCCAATTCGCGAAATGTGTCGCCGCGATGCTCAAAATCGCGAAACTGGTCGAACGAGGCACAGGCGGGTGAGAGCAGAACCGTGTCGCCCACCGCCGCATCCTGCGCGGCTTGTGCCACGGCCGCATCCAGCGTGCCGGCTTCGGTCACTGGCATGTGCGGCCGTAATAAGTCGGCCAACATCGGGCCGGCTTCGCCAATCGTATAGGCGGACCGGACATGGCTGAAATTGCGTGTGCAGGCGTCCAGATCAGCGCTTTTTGCCTGTCCGCCCAATATCCAGCGGATGGCGGGATAGGCGGCAAGTGCGGGTGCGGCGCTGTCGGCATTGGTCGCCTTGCTGTCATTGACGAACAGCACGCCGCCCGCCTCCGCCACCCGCTCCATGCGGTGCGGCAGGCCGGGGTAGGTGCACAGCGCCGCATCGCGCACATTCTTTGCAACACCCAGTTCAGCGGCCACACAATAGGCCGCCCAGGCGTTCTGCCAATTGTGCGGCCCTTGCAAAGCTGGCCAGTCGTGCCGCGCCGTGTGGGCAAGCGCGCCGCCCTCTGACTTGTCAAAACGCCATGTTCTGGGCCCCACCTTGAGCGCCGCAAGCAGGTTGCGGACCGTTTCGTCGGCGGTCGCAACGACACCGGCGTGGCGGCCCGACTGCATCGCAAACAGCCGCAACTTGGACGCGCGATAGCTGGCAAAGCCGTCGTAGCGGTCGAGGTGATCGGGCGTGACGTTGAGCAACACCGCAACGTCGCAATCAAGACTATTCATCAGGTCGATCTGGTAACTCGACAGTTCCAGCACATATACGCCGCCCGCCGGTAACGGATCGCGCGACAAGATCGGCAGGCCGATGTTGCCGCCCATTAACGACGGCACGCCCGCAACCTGCAGGATATGGTGGACCAGCGCCGTCGTCGTCGATTTGCCGTTGGTGCCGGTTATGCCCACAACCTTGTGCGGCGGCAGGCCGCTGCGGGCCTGTGCAAACAGTTCGATGTCGCCGATCAACGGAACGCCAGCAGCGCGCGCATGTTTTGCAATGGGATGGCGGTTGATCGGCACGCCGGGTGAAACGGCTACCCCCGCAAAGCCGGTCAGGTCGTTCACCTGCGGATCGGCTATTTCGGCGCCCAGTGCGGCGGCGTCGGCGCGCGCGGCTTCGCGGTCATCCCATGCCAGCACCCGCGCGCCGCTTGCGATCAGCGACCGGACCGTGGCCAGCCCCGAACGCGCAAGGCCCAGCACCGCATAGGTCTTGCCTGCGAATGCCGGGCTGACGATCACCGCAGTTTCAACGTCGCAAGGCCGGCAAGCGCAAGCACAATCGAAACAATCCAGAACCGGATCACAACCGTCGATTCGGGCCAGCCGAGTTGTTCGAAATGATGGTGGATCGGCGCCATGCGGAACACCCGCTTGCCGGTCCTTTTGTAATAAGCGACCTGAATGATCACCGACATCGCTTCGACCACGAACAGCCCGCCGACGATCACCAGCACCAATTCATGTTGCGCGGTTACCGCCATTGTTGCCAGCGCGCCGCCCAGTGCCAGGCTGCCCGTGTCGCCCATGAACACCGCCGCCGGGGGCGCGTTGAACCACAGGAACGCCAGACAGGCACCAATGATGGCGGCCGAAAAAATCGCCAGCTCGCCCGCGCCCGGCACATGCGGGATGCCCAGATAGTTCGCGAATTTTGCGTTGCCGGTCACATAAACGATCACCAGATAGGCAAGGCTGGCGATGATCACCGGAAAGGTGGCAAGCCCGTCGAGCCCGTCAGTCAGGTTCACCGCGTTGCCGAACCCGACGATCAGCACCATCGCGAATACATAATAAAATGGCCCGAGTTCGATGACGACATTGTTGAAAAAGGGCAGATAAAGGTCGGTTCCGGTGCGCTGGACGATCAGGAAAACAGCAATCCCGGCGACGATGAATTCGATGAGCAAACGGACGCGCCCCGGAATGCCGCGGTGGCTGGCCTTGGTCACTTTGTCGAGGTCATCCAGAAAGCCGACAATGCCAAAGCCAAAGGTCACAAACAGGCACGCCCACACGAAACTGTTCGACAAATCCATCCACAGCAGCGCCGACACGCCCAGCGAGATCAGGATCATCAGCCCGCCCATTGTCGGTGTGCCGCGCTTGGCAAGGTGCGTCTGCGGCCCGTCGCTGCGGATCGGCTGGCCCTTGCCCTGACGCATGCGCAGCATGTTGATGAAGCGTGGGCCGATGACCAGCCCGATCAGCAGCGCAGTGGCGATGGCAATACCCGACCGGAAAGAGAGATAGCGGACAAGGTTGAGCGGTCCCGGGAATCCCAACCACTCGGCCAACCAATAAAACATCGTTGTCCCTAACTTCCCCGCGTCAGCGCCGCGACAAGGCGCGACAATCCGACGCTGTTCGACCCTTTGACCAGTATCACGTCGCCGTCGGCCAATGTGGCTTGCACATGCGCCAGCGCCGCGTCTGCATCTTGCCCATGCGCGAAATTTGCGCGCCCCTCAAGGGCCTTGGCAAGCGGCGACATTTCGGCGCCGACCAGAAAGACATGGTCGATTCCGGCGGCCAATATCGGCGCGGCAAGACCGGCGTGAAAATCATCGCTTTCGGGTCCCAATTCCTTCATCGCGCCCAGCACGGCGATGCGACGACCAGCACTTTCGCGGCACAATTGCTCGCGACCCAATTGTTCAATGGTGACCATCATCGATGCCGGATTGGCGTTGTAACTTTCGTCGATCAGCGTCGCATGGCCGTCGCCCACCGCAATGTGGTGGCGCGCGCCGCGTCCGGCCAGCCCCGGCATTTCGGCCATCGCCACGCCCGCCGCCGCCAGATCGCCGC
>JBEGPL010000044.1:0-2887 GCA_041181445.1 Pseudomonadota bacterium | reverse complement strand
GGCGCGTGTCGGGCGATGGGTTTGCGCTCACCGCACCGCGGCTGCACGGCAGCGTCAACGGCAATGTTGAAAGCACGGCGGCAAACTGGACGCTTGACCCGGCGGCGGCCAGTCTGGCGGGAGGCCTTACCGGCACGTTGGGCGCGACGGGCGGAGCTGATTTTGGCGCGACGGGTGTCACATATCGTGCAAATGGCAAATTGACGGGTGCGGCCGTTGACACCGTGACGCGGCGGGCCATCGCCGACAGCGGCAAAGCGGCCAATGATTTGCCGGTCAAAAAAACACTCGCCGTCCTGACACAGCGGCTGGCCGAAGCGGCGGCCCGCTTCGACGTTGATTTTGCCTTAGTGCAGGATGGCGAGGGTGCGCCGGTGCTGCGCGGTGTCGACATAAAGGCCGCAAACGGCGTGCGCGCTGCGATGGGCGCGGGTGATCAGGTGACCCTGACGCCGCTGGGCTTCGCTGGAACTGTCCGGGTCGACGGCGGCGGCCTGCCTGCCACGGTCGTCAAGGGCCGGTGGAACGCGCGCGGCGGCGATGCAGTGCTCACCATTGCGCCGATGGCGGCCGATGGCGAGCGGCTGGTGCTGGCGCCCGTGCGGATCAGCGGTGGGCGCGGCGCCAGTGTCCGCTATGCCACCAGCGCCACGCTGAGCGGCGCGGTGCCGGGCGGGCGGGTCGACGGCCTGGTCGTGCCGTTGTCCGGCGGCATTGGCAGCAGCGGAACCGCGACAATCGATGGCGGCTGCATCGCGCTGCGCTGGGCGGTGCTGACGGTCCAGGGGGTCGTGCTCGATCCCGCCAGAGTCGGGTTGTGCAGCGCCGGCGGCGCACCGATTTTCAAAAGCGGGCGCGGCGGCGGTGTGCCGCGTCTGACCATCGCGGGTGGCACTGTAACGGGGCGCACCGGCGCAACACCCCTGACGATGCGGTGGCGCGATGCATGGGTCCAGATGCAGGGTAACAAGGCGGCGGTTGGCGGGATCAGCATCGACGCCGGGACGCCCGACAGTCTCTCCAAATTTGCCATCGAGCGGCTCGACATCGATTTTGCGCGCGGTGGGCTGGGTGGGACGCTGGCGGGCGGTGGCGGAACGATAGGGTCGGTGCCATTGCTGATGAGTTCGGCCGCTGGCGCATGGCGGCAAGCCGACGGCGGAATCCTGTTCAACGGCGGCCTTGACGTCAGCGACACGGCGGTGCCGGCGCGGTTCCAGCCGCTGCAGTCAGACGATGTCGCGTTGCGCTACGCCGACGGCGCGCTTGCGGGGACAGCCGGGCTGAATGAGAAAGTCACCGGGACGCGGGTTGTGAATGTCGACCTGGCGCATGTTTTTGACGGCGGTGTCGGCGGGGCGAGCCTCAACGTCCCCGAACTGCGCTTTGACAAGACATTCCAACCGCGCCAGTTGACCCGGCTGGCGATCGGCGTCGTCGCCAATGTGGGCGGCACGGTCCGGGGCAGCGGGCGAATCGACTGGAACGATGGCACGGTTACCAGCAACGGCAAGTTCAACACCGACTGGACCGACCTCGCCGCCGCCTTTGGCGAGGTGCGCGGCATGGCCGGCACGATCAGCTTTTCGGACCTGATCGACCTGAAAACCGATGAGCTTCAGGTCATGGACTTGGCCGAAATCAATCCCGGCATCCCGGTGCGCGACGGTAAGATTGAATATCGGCTGATCGGCGACAATCAGATTGCGATCAGCGCCGGGCGCTGGCCGTTTGCCGGGGGCGCGTTGACCCTCGACCCGACCACGCTCGATTTTGGCCGTGATGTCCCGCGCCGGATGAATTTCCGCGTCGTCGGGGTCAGTGCGGCGCTGTTCCTGCAAGAATTTGACTTTGAAAATCTGGCCGCCGACGGGATTTTTGACGGCGAATTGCCGCTGGTCTTCGACGGGCTGGGCGCGCGCATTGAAAATGGCCGGTTGACGGCGCGGACCGGTGGCGGGTCGCTCGCCTATGTGGGTGAACTGACCAATCGCGATCTGGGCACGATGGCCAACTTCGCTTTTTCCGCGCTCAAATCGCTCAAATATGAATCGCTGACGATCAATCTGAACGGCAGCCTGACGGGTGAGATGGTCACCGACGTCCGCTTTGCCGGAATCAGTCAGGGCGTCGGCGCCAGCCGGAACATCATCACCCGCCAGATCGCCAAATTGCCGTTGATTTTCAACGTGCGCATCGCGGCCCCGTTCCGGCAATTGATCAGTTCGGCCCAAAGCCTGTATGACCCGACAATCTTGATCGAACAGAATCTGCCCGCGCTGCGCCGCCAACAGGAAGAACGCCGCGCGAAAGAGCAAAGTTTGAAAGAAAAAGGCGCCGCCGTTCAGCCTGGCGCAAGCGAGGATGTGCCATGACAGCGACGCGATGGAAGCAGAATATGAACATGGCGCGGTTGGCGATGGCCGGCGCGGGTTTTGCGGGGATGCTTGCCCTGACGGCCTGTGTCCAGATCGACGCGCCGGACAAGCCGATTGAGATCAACCTGAACATCAACATCCGTCAGGAAGTCGTTTACCGGCTGGATGGTGATGCCAAGGAATTGATCGAGGAACAGGCCGACATATTTTGATTTCAGCTCGACCCGGCGGTTTTCCGGGCTCAATTTGGAGTGATGACGATGACTTTGGAATTTATGCGGAGCAAGATGGCGCTGACGGCATTGGCTGCTGCGGCCGGGCTGACGCTGGTTTCGACCGTAGCCTATGCCCAGCGCGACCCCGCCTATCAGGCGGCGCGCGAAAGCGGGCAGGTGGGTGAAAAAGCCGACGGCTATCTGGGCTTTGTGACGCCGCCAACCGCCGAAGTGAAGGCGCTGGTCGACGACATCAATATCAAGCGCAAACAGGCTTATATCGAAAAGGCAGGC
>JBEGPL010000043.1:0-2525 GCA_041181445.1 Pseudomonadota bacterium | reverse complement strand
GCGCCGATGGCACCGCGCTTGCCTATCGTTACCTTTATGGCCGCCAACCCACGGTCATCTTTCTGCCCGGTTATATGTCCGACATGGCGGGCGGCAAGGCGACGGCGGTGATGCAATGGGCGTTTGAAACCGGGCAGGCGTGCCTGTTGCTGGATTATGCGGGATGCGGGCTTTCGGGCGGCGTCTTTGAACATGAAACGCTGGACAGCTGGTGCGGCGACGTGCTGACCGTCGCCAATGTCGTCACTATCGGGGCCAAAATCCTGGTCGGATCGTCGATGGGTGGCTGGCTGATGCTGCGCGCCGCGCGCGACTGGCAGCAACGCGGCATCCCGCACAGTTTGCATGGGCTGGTCGGCATGGCGGCGGCACCCGACTTTACCGACTGGGGATTTACCGACGCCGAAAAGGCGCTGATCGCGACCGAGGGGTTGCTCCAGACGCCCAATGATTATGGCGACACGCCGACGGTCACGACGCGCGCCTTCTGGCAGTCGGGACAGGACAATCTGGTGCTCGGCACGCGCATAGCCATGACCTGCCCCGTCCGCCTGATCCACGGCCAGCGCGACGTTGATGTGCCTTGGGAAATCGCGCTCAAACTCGCCGCCGCGATCGACAGCGACGATGTCCGCGTCGCGCTGGTCAAGGACGGCGACCACCGGCTGTCGCGCGATCAGGATATTGCGCTGATGCTGGCCACCATCGCCGAACTGGTGCATGAATATGAACAGATCGGACGAACCCCATGACCACCCAATATCTGCACAGCATGATCCGCGTCACCGACCCTGCCGCGACCGTCGCCTTTTTCAACCTGATCGGGCTGGAAGAAGTGCGCCGGTTCGACAGCGACGCCGGACGCTTCACGTTGATCTTCCTCGCCTGTCCCGGACAGGATGGCGTGGCAGAGGTCGAACTGACGCATAATTGGGACCCTCAGGATTATGACGGCGGGCGCAATTTCGGTCACCTCGCCTACCGCGTCGATGATATTTATAAGACCTGCCAGCGGTTGATGGACGCGGGCGTGACCATCAACCGCCCGCCGCGCGACGGCCATATGGCCTTTGTGCGCAGCCCCGACGGTATCTCGGTCGAGCTGCTCCAGGCGGGGGCGCTGCCCCCCGCCGAACCATGGCTGTCCATGCCCAACGTCGGGAGCTGGTGACGATGGCGCTCGACATTGTCCGCATCCCCGTGCTGTCCGACAATTATGTCTGGCTGGTCCACGACAGCAGCAGCGGCGAAACACTGGTCGTCGACCCCGCCGTTGCCGCGCCGGTGCTCGACGTGGCAGCGGCGCGCGAGTGGCGCATTACCCAGATATGGAACACCCACTGGCACCCCGACCATGTCGGCGGCAATGCCGACATCAAAGCCGCAACAGGCTGTGTCATCACCGGACCGGCGGCGGAGGCCGCGCGCATCCCGACACTCGACCGGCTGGTGGCGGGCGGCGACAGCGTGACGCTGGGTGACCATGTGGCCGTCGTCTGGGACGTGCCTGCACACACCGCAGGGCACATCGCCTATCATTTCGCGGGCGACGACGTGATTTTCGTCGGTGACACCTTATTCGCCATGGGTTGCGGCCGTTTGTTTGAAGGCACCGCCGACCAGATGTTCGCCAATATGCAGCGGCTGGGCACGCTGCCCGATGCCACTGCCGTTTACTGCGCGCACGAATATACGCTGTCGAACGCGCGCTTTGCGATCACCGTCGACCCGCACAATGTCGCGCTGGCCGACCGGCTGCGCTGCGTGGAGACGGATCGCGCGGCGGGCATCGCCACCGTGCCGACCCAGATCGGGTTGGAACGCGCAACCAACCCTTTCATGCGGGCGCAAAACGCGGCAGAATTGGGTCGAATCAGGGCTGCCAAGGACGCGGCTTAACACTGGGTTCACAAAGGAGCGCGCTTCATGTAGCCTCCTCAAGGACTCGGCAGGAGAGAGTCGATGCGAACCCAAACGATTTTGGCAATTTTGGCGGCGGCTGGCGGTGCGGCGACGCTTTCCGCATGCGCCCCGGCGGGTACCGCAGTGGCCGGCGCCGAAGCATTGACCCCGAAACAGGCGGCATTGCTGGACAAGAATCTGGCGGGCAAAGTGGCGGGTGAAGCGGTCAGTTGCCTGCCCAGCGGCCCCAGCACCACATCCATTCGCGTGTCCGACAATATCCTGCTTTACCGCGTGTCGGGGCGGCTGGTATATCGCAATGACCTGCGCGGCAGTTGCCCGGGTCTGGCCCGCGACGACGATGTCATGGTGGTCGAGGTTCGCGGTGGACAGACCTGCCGCGGCGATTTTTTCCATCTTGTCGACCGGAGCAGCGGCATCCGCGGTCCGACATGCGTTTTTGGCGAGTTCGTTCCCTATCGCAAACCGCGGGGTGACGAAAGCTGAGCGGCGCTCGGCTGCGGGTAGGACGCGGTTTGCACAGAGCCCTTTTACGGGTCGCAATCCTTCCCGCATATCTGCAACATTCCCTGCGCCTGCGGGGGATTCCAGCCGCGTGTCGC
>JBEGPL010000042.1:0-7211 GCA_041181445.1 Pseudomonadota bacterium | reverse complement strand
GTTGCAGAACCCGACGGTCGAGATGCTTGAGGAGCGGATCGCGCTAATGGAGGGGGCCGAGGCGTGCCGCGCGCAGGCGACCGGCATGGCGGCGATGACCACCGCTCTGCTGTGCCAGCTCGATCAGGGCGATCATGTCGTCGCGGCGCGCGCGGCGTTCGGGTCGTGCCGCTGGCTGGTCGACACGTTGCTGCCCAAATTCGGCATCGAAACGACGGTCATCGACGCCCGCGAGAATGAGGCATGGGCCGCAGCGATCCGCAGCAACACCAAGGTATTTTTCTTTGAAACCCCGGCGAACCCGACGATGGACATCGTCGATTTGCGCTATGTATGCGATCTGGCGCGCGCGCATGGCATCACGACCGTGGTCGACAATGCCTTTGCCACCAGCGCGCTGCAACGCCCGCTGGATTTCGGCGCCGATGTGATCGCCTATTCGGCGACGAAGCTGATGGAGGGGCAGGGGCGTGTGCTGGCGGGCGCGGTGTGCGGCAGCGCCGCATTCATCAATGATGTGCTGCTCCCCTTTCAGCGCAACACCGGGCCGAACTTGGCCCCGTTCAACGCATGGGTAGTGATGAAGGGGCTGGAAACGCTCGATCTGCGCGCGCGGCGTCAGTCCGAAAATGCGCTCGCGGTCGGTCGCGCCATCGAACACCGCGTCGCGCGGATGCTCCACCCGGGTCTTGCCAGCCACCCGCAACATAATCTGGCGATGGCGCAGATGAGCGCGTGCGGGCCGATATTTTCCTTCACCGTCGATGGCGGACGGCGCCAGGCGATGGACCTGCTCAATGCGCTCGAACTGGTCGACATATCGAACAATATCGGCGATTCGCGGTCGTTGATGTGCCACCCGGCGTCGAGCACGCATTATGGCGTCAGTGCCGAGGCGCGCGCCGAAATGGGCGTCGAGGAAGGGCTGTTGCGGGTCAACATCGGGCTGGAAGACCCCGCCGACATCATCGACGATCTCGACCAGGCATTGACCAAAGTCGGCCTTTGAGCGACCTTGCGATCATGAAGGCGTTTTTCCCTTTTGCGATGACCACGCGCGACATCACCGTGCGCGTCTCGGTCAGCTATCTGGCCGAGCAATCGGACCCGCAACGCGGGCGCTGGTTCTGGGCCTATCATATCCGCATCGAAAATGACGGCGATGAAACCGTCCAGTTGCTGACGCGCAACTGGTTCATCACCGACGGCCATGGGCTGGTCAGCGAGGTCGAGGGTGACGGCGTGGTCGGCGAGCAACCGGTGCTCAGCCCCGGACAGTCGTTCGACTATGTGTCGGGCTGCCCGCTGACCACGACCAGCGGCACGATGGTTGGCCAGTTCGGGATGATTACCGAAGATGACGAGATGTTCGACATCGCCATCCCGCAATTTCCGCTGGTCGCGCCGACGGTCGCAATATGAAACGCACGCATTTGCCGCTGAACGGCCTGCGCGTGCTCGACGCGGCGGCCCGGCATTTGAGCTTCACGCGCGCTGCGGACGAGCTGGCCGTGACCCCCGCAGCGGTGGGGCAACAGATTCGTGCGCTGGAGGATTTGCTGGGCGTTGTGCTGTTCCGCCGCACGCCCAAGGGGCTGGAACTGACGCAGGAGGGTGAGGCCGGGCTGGACTCGTTGCGCCATGGTTTCCTGATGTTCGAGGAATCGGTGCGCGCGATGCAGGCGGGGCAATCGTCCCAGTCGCTGACCATCGCCGCGCCGCGCGACGTCACCGCCAAATGGCTCGCACCAAAACTGGCACGCTACAGCCAGCAAGCGCCCGACATCCGCTTCACGCTGGTCCCCGCCGACAGCCGCGTTGATTTTACCGAGGCAAACCTTGACCTCGCGATCATGCTGACCGACGGACCGGGCGAGCATGAGGGCGTCGCACTGGCACCCGCCGCCTTTGTCCGGGTGACCGGGCCGGGCGCCGGGGCCGACACCGCGATCAGCTGGCCGGGCTGCCCGATCGACGCCGACCAGCCGGCGCTGCGGCTGGGCGATGCCGGGCTGGCAATCGAGGCGGCGGCGAACGGGCTGGGCACTGCATGTGTGCCCGCGTTGCTCGCCGCCGGTGACCTGGCGGCGGGCCGGGTGCGCGCGTTGAGCGAGGCCGAACCGAGCGCAACAGGTTACTGGCTGATCGCGCCGGTGCCCCAGTGGCGGCAAAAAAAGGTCCGCGCGCTGGTCGCGGCGTTGACGGCGTGAACGACAGCGTGATTCTGACCACCGCGCGGTTGCGGTTGCGTGCGGTCACGCTGGACGATGCGGAGGCTCTGTTCGAAGCTTTCGGCGATGTTGACCTGATGCAATATTGGTCGTCGGCGGCGCATGCCGACGCAGAACAGACGCGCACGCACCTTGAAACACGTATGACCGACAGTCCCGAAAACATGACCTTGGCGGTGACATGGGCCGGCGATGATCGCGCGCTGGGAACGGTCAGCATCATGCCGCGCAAGCCCGGCGTGTTCGAGATAGGCTATATCTTTGCGCGCGCAGCTTGGGGGCAGGGGGTGGCGCACGAATCGGTGGCGTGCGTCATCGACCATATTTTCGCCAGCATGCGCGCACGGCGCATCTATGCCGACACTGACCCCGACAATAGCGGATCAATCGCGCTGCTCGAACGGTTGGGCTTTGTGCGCGAAGGATATTTGCGCGAAGAATGGGAAACGCACATCGGCGTGCGCGATACGGCGCTTTACGGACTGCTCAAGCGGGAGTGAAACACGGCCGAGCGGCTGCCACACCAACCCGTCGCCCCTGCGAAGGCAGGGGCCGCAGGCAAATGAGCGCATGATACGCAAGCGGCCCCCGCCTTCGCGGGGGCGACTATGGTGCGCGCCTAAGCGTCAATCGCGGCCTCGTCCAGCGTCGCCGCATTAGCTTGAATAAACTGGAATCGGTGTTCGGGGTTTTTGCCCATCAACCGGTCGACCAGATCCTTCACCTGATGTCGTTCCTCATATTCCTGGGGCAGGGTGACGCGGATCAGCGAACGCGACCCCGGGTCCATCGTCGTTTCGCGCAGCTGGCCCGGGTTCATTTCGCCCAGTCCCTTGAAGCGCGAGACTTCGACCTTGCGGCCCTTGAACAGGCTGGCTTCCAGTTCAGCGCGGTGGGCGTCGTCGCGCGCATAGGCACTCTTGTTGCCCGACACCAGGCGATAGAGCGGCGGTTGCGCCAGGAACAAATGACCCTCGCGGACGATTTCGGGCATTTCCTGAAAGAAAAATGTCATCAGCAACGTCGCGATATGCGCGCCGTCGACGTCGGCGTCGGTCATGATGACAATACGTTCGTAGCGCAGATTGTCGGCGACGCAGTCCTTGCGGGTGCCGCAGCCCATGGCGAGTGACAGGTCGGCGATTTCCTGATTGCCGCGAATCTTGTCGTTTGTGGCGCTGGCGACATTCAGGATTTTGCCGCGAATGGGCAGGATCGCCTGGGTCTTGCGGTCGCGCGCCTGTTTGGCGCTGCCGCCTGCGCTGTCGCCCTCGACGATGAACAATTCGGTGCCCGCCGGTCCATCGTTCGCGCAATCGGTCAGCTTGCCGGGCAGGCGCAGCTTGCGGCCGCTGGTCGCGGTCTTGCGCTTGATCTCGCGCTCGGCGCGGCGTTTCAGTCGCTCGTCCATCCGCTCGACGATCAGCCCGAGCAACGCGCGCCCACGTTCCATATTGTCCGACAGATAATGGTCGAAATGGTCGCGCATCGCGTTTTCGACCATGCGTGCGGCCTCCGGCGATGTCAGGCGATCCTTGGTCTGGCTTTGAAATTGCGGGTCGCGGATGAACACCGACAGCATGAGTTCGCAACCGTTGAACACATCTTCGGCGGTGATTTGTGCTGCCTTCTTTTGACCGACAAGTTCGCCAAAGGCGCGCACCGCCTTGGTCAGCGCGGCGCGGACGCCGGCTTCGTGGGTGCCGCCCGCCGGGGTCGGAATCGTGTTGCAATACCAACTGTAACTGCCGTCGGACCAGAGCGGCCAGGCGATCGCCCATTCGACGCGGCCCTGTTCATCGGCGAAATCCTGTCGCCCGTGGAAAAATTCGGACGTTGCGCACTCACGGCGGCCAATCTGTTCGCGCAGATGGTCGGCCAGCCCGCCGGGAAATTGGAAAATCGCCTCCGCCGGTGTGTCGTCGCCGATCAGTTCGGGCGCGCATTTCCAGCGGATTTCAACCCCGGCGTAGAGATAGGCCTTCGACCGGGCGAGCCGGTGCAGGCGACTGGGCTTGAACCGGCCATGGTCGCCAAAAATGTCGCTGTCGGGCACAAAGCTGACCGACGTGCCGCGCCGGTTGGGCGTCGGTCCCAGTTCGGCAATGCGGCCCTGGGCAATGCCGCGGGAAAAGCTTTGGCGATAGAGAATCTTGTTGCGCGCGACTTCGACGATGGTTTCAGACGACAATGCATTGACCACGCTGATGCCGACGCCGTGCAGTCCACCGCTGGTGGCATAGGCCTTGCCCTCGAACTTGCCGCCCGAATGGAGCATTGTCATGATGACTTCCAGCGCCGATTGGCCGGGAAATTTGGGATGCGGGTCAACCGGCATGCCCCGGCCATTGTCGACGATGGTCAGCCGGTTGCCGACATCCAGTGTGATTTCAATGCGGTTGGCGTGGCCCGCGACGGCTTCGTCCATGCTGTTGTCGAGCACTTCGGCGGCGAGGTGGTGGAGCGCGCGCTCGTCGGTGCCGCCAATATACATACCGGGCCGCCGCCGGACGGGCTCCAGCCCTTCCAAAACCTCGATCTGTGAGGCATTATAGCTGTCGGTCGCGGCGGAACGGGACTGGAACAAATCGTCGGTCATGCTCCGCTATGGCGCACCATAATCGCGCCCGCAAGGGGGCTTGCGCCCCCAATTACGGGATCAGCGGACGCGCGGGCCGCCATAGGGCGGCGGCGGCGGCGGGCGGCGCGTGCCGCGCGGCAATTGCGCCTGATAGGCGCGGCCGCAATGTTCGACGCAATAAGGGAAACCTGGGTTCACCTGCACACCGCAAAAGTGGAAATCGGGCTCACCCGGGTGCCCCATCGGCCAGCGGCAGATGCGCTCGCTCAAGTCGAGCAGGCTGGTCTTGCTGGCGATTTCGGCGCTGGGTTTGGCGGGGACAAGGCGGCGCGGCGGTGCGGGCGGAATTGGCGCCTGCTGCTCACCGGGACCCTGGCGGATGAAGCCGCCGGGGCCGATCGACACAATGCGCGGTGCATCGGGCTTGGCGGCCACGGGGGCGGGTGTGTCGCCCGATGGCGCAGCGGCAACCGGCCCGGCCGCCACGGGGGCCACCGGCTCGGCGCGCGGCGCGGGTTTTCGCACGACGGGTTCGGCGCGCGGCGCGGGGGCGGCGGCCTTTGCCGCGCGCGCCTGCTCACCGGCCTTGACCGGCGAGGGGCGCGCCTTCAGCCCAAGCCTGTGCGCTTTGCCGATCACGGCGTTGCGGCTGACGCCGCCCAGTTCATCGGCGATCTGGCTGGCGGTCAGGCCCTTTTCCCACATATTGCGAAGTTGTTCGATGCGTTCGTCGGTCCACGACATATCGGCATACTTTCTGCGTTGCGCGCGTCGCCGCGCGTCATAAACTGAATTTGGGCCAATTCCCGCCTTGCGGGAGTTCGCGGTTGCCGATACGCCAAAGGCGCATGAACGACCAGCCCCAATTTCCCGAACCCGGTGTTCCCCAGATCCGGTCCGTCAACTGGCCCGGCTTCCTGGCTCTCTATGTCAAGGAGGTGCGCCGGTTTTTCAAGGTGCAGACGCAAACAATCTGGGCGCCGTCGATTACCACGCTGCTGTTTTTGGTGATTTTCACGGTTTCGCTGAGTGGCACGCGCCGCGCCGTGCTGGGCGTCAACTTCGCTGATTTCATCGCGCCGGGGCTGATTGTCATGGGCATGATGCAGAATGCCTTTGCCAACAGCAGCTTCTCGCTGCTCGTCGCCAAGATACAGGGGACGATCGTTGACTATCTGATGCCGCCGCTGTCCGTGGCGGAGTTGATGTCGGCGCTGATCGCTGCCGCTGTGACGCGTGCGGTCATGGTCGGTCTGTGCATCTGGCTGGTCATGTTGCCCTATCCCGGTGTTCATGTTGCGCCGATCCACTGGTGGGCGGTGATCGGATTTGGGCTGCTCGGATCGACGATGCTGGCGTCGCTGGGGCTGTTGACGTCGATCTGGGCCGAAAAATTCGACCATGCCGCCGCCGTTACAAATTTCGTGATCGCGCCCGCAGCGTTGCTTTCCGGCACTTTCTATTCGGTCGACAAGCTCGCCCCGGCGTTTCAGGCGTTCAGCCACGCCAACCCCTTCTTCTATGTCATCTCGGGTTTTCGCTATGGTTTTATCGGTGCCGCCGATTCGCCGGTGCGTACGGGTCTGGTGCTGCTGATCGCGGTTAACGTCGCGCTGGCGCTGCTATGCTATCAATTGTTGCGCAGCGGGTGGAAGATCAAGGCCTAGGCTTTTGGGGCATCCCTGTCGGAAAGCCGGGCACCGCCCAACCCGCAGCGCGAAAATCAACGTTCCAAATCAATGCCGCATATGGTTGCGCAGTTGATACCGGCCTTTGTCGAGGCCCATGAACATCTCGCCGACCTGCGGATGGTCGATCGGCCCGCCATCGGCGTCGGCAACCAAGTTTTGCTGGCTGACATAGGCGATATAGGTCGAATCGGCATTTTCGGCGAGCAGGTGGTAAAAGGGCTGTTCCTTTGACGGGCGCATGCTTTCGGGAATCGCCTGATACCAATCCTCGCTGTTGGCGAAGACCGGGTCGATGTCATAAATGACGCCGCGAAAATCGAACAGGCGGTGGCGGACGATGTCGCCGGGGGCAAAGCGCGCACGCGCGACCATCGGGGTGGCGGGCGCAACGGGCCCGGCAATGGCTTGCGACTCGCGGGCGGGATCTGTCATCGTCATGCCGCCAATTTATGCACGTTTCGCCGCCATGCAAGCCTTGTTCACGGTGGTGAGTTTGTGATGCACGCGGCCGCGCCAAGCCCCTTGGCAAGCGCGAAAGGCTGGGCTAAAGGCGCCCATCCACTGGCACCGGCCCCCGCGAAATGCGGGCAGCCCCGGGTCCTCTTTTTGCGGAGAGGTGGCAGAGTGGTCGAATGCGCCGCACTCGAAATGCGGTTTACGGGCAACCGTAACGTGGGTTCGAATCCCACCCTCTCCGCCACTTCCCTA
>JBEGPL010000041.1:0-5090 GCA_041181445.1 Pseudomonadota bacterium | reverse complement strand
ACCACCGGTCGACCACGCCGACGCCGTGGGCGGCATACAGCTTTGCAATTCCCGAAGCGATGGTGATGGCGGCCTTTGTCCCGCTGTGGCAATTGTTTGTGGCAACGCCCTTTTGGGTGCTGTTCACCTTCCTCAACTGGCAGATCATTCGCAACGTCATGGGACATGCGGGGCATGAACTGTTCCCCCGCTGGTGGCTGGCGTCGCCGTTGACGCGCTGGATCAACACGACGACGCACCACGACCTGCATCACGGCGGCGGGTTCAACCATAATTATGGCCTCTATTTCACCTGGTGGGACAAAATGATGGGGACCGAACATCCGCACTATGCGCAGCGCTTTGCCGAAGTCGTCGCGCCCGGGCGGGCGGTTGATGCCGCCGACACGGGTGCGCCTGCGGCGGCGTGACAAGCCCTTGTCCTTGCCTTAGGGGCAGGGGCGATGGCTCCGCTTGAAACGATCCCCGACCCCGCCGCCGCGCTGCACCGCATTTTCGGTTTCCCCGAATTTCGCGGGGCGCAGCGCGATGTGATCGACCGGGTGCTGGCCGGACAGCGGACGCTCGCGGTGATGCCGACCGGCGCGGGCAAGTCGCTGTGTTACCAATTGCCTGCGGTGCTGATGGACGGGACGTGCATCGTCATCTCGCCGCTGATCGCGCTGATGCATGATCAGATGCGCAGCGCGGCGGCGGCGGGCATCCGCGCGGCGACACTGACGTCGGCCGACAGCGACCGGGCGGAAACCGTTGCGCGGTTCCGCGGCGGCGATCTGGACCTGCTCTACATCGCCCCCGAACGCGCCGCGACCGCCGAATTCCGGGCGCTGTTGCAAGCCACCAAGATCGCGCTTTTCGCCATCGACGAAGCGCATTGCGTGTCCGAATGGGGGCATGATTTCCGGCCCGATTATCGCTTGTTGCGGCCGTTGATGGATGATTTTCCGGACATCCCCCGGCTCGCGCTGACCGCCACCGCCGACGCGCACACCCGCGCCGACATTGGCGCGCAATTGGGGATCGCGGCGGGCGGCATGATCGTGTCGGGCTTTGACCGGCCCAACATCCGCTATGCCGTGACCAATGCCGCCAACAAGGGTTCGGCGATCGCGGCGGCGATCCGCGGCTGGCCGGGGGCGGGGATTGTCTATGCGACGACGCGCGACCGCGCCGAAAAACTGGCGGCGCTGATCGCCCGGACCGGGCGGCAAACGCGATTCTATCATGCGGGCATGGAGCCGGGCGCGCGGCAGGCAGCGCAGGCCGAATTCGTCGCCAGCGAGGACATGATCATGGTCGCGACCGTCGCCTTTGGCATGGGCATCGACAAACCCGACGTGCGCTTTGTCGCCCACGCCGGCATCCCCAAATCGATCGAGGCCTATTATCAGGAAAGCGGTCGTGCCGGACGCGATGGCGATCCGGCGTCGGCGCATCTGTTCTGGTCGCCGGGCGATTTCACCATCGCGCGCGACCGGTTGAAGGACCAGCCGGAGGCGCGGCAAGTGGCCGACCGGGTGCGGATCAACGCGCTGTCTTCGCTGGTCGAAACCCCTGCCTGCCGCCGCGCCGTCCTGCTGCGCCATTTTGGTGAGGATCCGCCCGAAAATTGCGGCAATTGCGACAATTGCCTTGACGCGCCGGGCGTGGTCGACGGAACGCAGGTCGCGCGCAAGCTGCTCTCTGCCGCCTATCGCACCGGGCAGAGTTTTGGCGTCGGCCATCTCGAAAAGGTCCTGACCGGCGCCAGCGACCCGCGCATCGCGGCGCGCGGGCACGACCGGTTGAGCGTCTTCGGCATTGTCGATGGCGACGAGGCGCGGCTGATCAAACCCGTCGCCCGTGCGCTCCAGGCACAGGGGCATCTGGTCGCCAATGAACATGGCGCGTTGATGCTTGGCGGGGCCGCGCGCGCGATATTGAAGGGCGAACAGACGCTGGAGATTGTCGTCCCGCCGCCCACGCGCAAGGAACGCCGTCACGAAGCCAACCCGGTCGGCGATCCGCTGTTTGAAGCACTGCGCGCGCGGCGGCGCGAACTGGCACATGCAGCGGGCATTCCGCCCTATGTCATCTTTCACGATGCGACGCTGCGCGAACTGGCGGCGCGGCGGCCCGCCAGCCTGACCGCCTTTGCCGGAATCAGCGGTGTTGGCGCGCGCAAACGCGAAGCCTATGGCGAAGCGTTCCTGTCTGTCATAAAAGCAGCCGCAGAAGGATGAGCCCATGTTCCGCACCCTGACTGGCACCATGTCGGTCGCACCGCAAATCAGCCCCGACGACATTGCCGCCGCTGCCGCGCAGGGCGTGACGATGATCATCAACAACCGCCCCGATGGCGAAGAACCGTCGGCGCCGCAGGGCGACGATATTGCGGCGGCGGCGGCGGCGGCGGGCATCGGCTATGCCGCGATCCCGGTCAGCCACGCGGGTTTCAGCCATGCCCAGATCGACGCGTTCGACGCGGCGATGGCGGCGGCGGGCGGAGGGCCGATCCTCGCCTATTGCCGGTCGGGCACGCGGTCGACGCATTTATGGGCGCTTGCGCGCGCGCGCGCGGGCGACGATGTCGACACCGTCGTCCGCCACGCGCTGAATGCGGGCTATGACCTGACCGGCCTGCGCCCGATGCTCGACGCGCTTGCGGGGGGCAAATGATGGACGCGCCATGGGTCATGGAAGCGGCAAAGCTGGCCGTTTTATTGGCCGTGGTGCTGGCGGTCGCGTGGCTGGTGCGGCGGATAGGGCTGGGCCGCGACGCGCGCATCCGCGACGACGCACACGCCATCGCGCTGGCCGATGATTATAGCGTCGGCTTTGGCGGAGTCGAGGTCGGGCGCGACCGCGCGGGCTATGCCGCGCTGGTGCGCAACGCGGCGGGCGAACAGATTTTGGTGCGCGCGCACGGCAATTTCTTTGCCGCGCGGCGGATCGGCCATGATTTCAGCGGACGGCTGGACAAGGATTTTCTGACGCTGATCCCGGCGGAAAAGACGTTTGGCGCGGTGACGCTGCACCTGGGCAAGGACGCCGGCGTGTGGGCCAGCCGGATGCGCGACATTGTGAAAGCGAGCTGAAACCATGCCCGAACTGTTCAGCCCGGTCGATTATGCGATCCCCGCCTTTGTCGTCCTGATCCTGATCGAAATGGTGGTGGCGCGGCGGCGCGACCCCAGCCGTTATGACGCACGCGACACGCTGACATCGATGCTGCTGGGCATCGGCAGCAATGTCGCCGGGGCGCTGACCGGCGGCGTCGTTTTTGCACTGGCGCTGTGGCTGTATGAACAGCGATTGTTCGAAATCGGCTGGGCGTGGTGGGCGTGGCCGCTGTGCTTTGTCCTCGACGATTTTGCTTATTATTGGTCGCACCGCACCGGGCACCGTGTGCGCTGGTTCTGGGCGGCGCATGTCAACCATCACAGCAGCCAGCATTATAATCTGTCGACGGCGCTGCGTCAGTCGTGGACCGGCTTTTTCGCGCTGGGGTTCATCTTTCGCATCCCGCTTGCCTTTGTCGGCTTTCATCCCGCGATGCTGTTGTTCGTGGGCGCGATCAACCTCGTCTATCAATTCTGGATCCATACCGAGGCGATCGGGCGGCTGCCCGCCTGGTTCGAATATGTCATGAATACGCCCAGCCACCACCGCGTCCACCACGCGGTCAACCCGCGCTACCTCGACCGCAACTATGCCGGGACGTTCATCGTCTGGGACCGGATGTTCGGCACGTTCGAGGCCGAGGTTGACGCCGACAAACCGCGCTATGGCATCGTGCGCCAGCTCGGCAGTTTCAACATTTTGTGGGCGGTGTTCCACGAATGGATCGGCATTGCGCGCGATGTGTGGACCGCGCCGTGGCGCCACAAATTTACCTATCTGTGGCGCGAACCGGGCTGGAGCCACGATGGCAGCCGCGACACGAGCGACATGATCCGCGCGCGCTGGCGGGCGCAGCACGGCGACCGATGAAACCGGCACAGGGCGAAAAAAGGGGACTGTCCCCATTTTTCCTGCCGCTGTTGCCAAACGTATGAAAATAGGGACTGTCCCCTTTTTCGGGGGCGCTGGGAGCGAACATGGATGAATTTGACATCATCGTTGTCGGCGGCGGCAGCGGCGGCAGCGCGGCAGCGGGGCGGCTGAGCGAGGGCGGCAGATTTAGCGTGTGCCTGGTCGAGGCCGGCGGCACCAACACCGGGTATCGTACCCTCGTGCCCGCCTTTGTCGCATTTCAGACCGCCAAGACGAACTGGATGTTCGACACGGTGCCGCAGCCTGGGCTGAACGGGCGCCTGGGCTATCAACCGCGCGGGCGCGGGCTGGGCGGGTCGAGCGCCCTCAACGGCATGGTCTATATTCGCGGCAACAAATGGGATTATGATAATTGGGCGGCGCTGGGCTGTGACGGCTGGTCCTATGCCGACGTCCTGCCCTATTTCAAACGGTCCGAACGCAATGTGCGCGGCGGCGACGATTTTCACGGCGACGAAGGCCCCTTGTGGGTCAGCGAACAGGTCTCGCCCTATCAAGGCTCGATCGATTTCGTCGAGGCTGCCGCGTCGCTGCAATATCGGCGGAACAACGACTTCAACGGCGACACGCAAGACGGCGTCGGATTATATCAGGTGACCCAGCGGAACGGCGAACGCTGGTCGTCGGCGCGCGCCTATGTCGAACCCAACCGGACGCGTGAAAACCTGACCGTGGTGACCAATGTCACCGTTGAGCGCGTGCTGTTCGACGGGACCCGTGCGTCGGGCATCGCCTATCGCAAGGGCCGGGCGTCGCATCAGATCAAGGCGCGCCACGCCGTCGTGCTGGCGGGCGGCGCGTTCGGCACGCCGCAACTGCTGATGCTGTCGGGCATCGGGCCGGCCGATCATCTCAAGGCGCACGGCATCGACGTGCTGGTCGACCGGGCCGATGTTGGCGCCAATTTACAGGACCATCTCGACTATTCGGTCGTTTATGAAACCGACGACACGCGGTTCATGGGCCAGACGCTGACCGGCCTGTTCAATTCGGCCAAGGCGGTGGTGCAATGGTTCTGGAAACGGACCGGATCGATGACCAGCAATTTTGCCGAA
>JBEGPL010000040.1:0-11138 GCA_041181445.1 Pseudomonadota bacterium | reverse complement strand
CGCGAATTGAAACTGACCCTGCCGCCGGGCGCGCGCCCCGCCGCCGCGCTGCGCTGGGCGCACGGCCAGCACGGCTGGATCGCGGGTCAGGCGGCAAAGGCCGGCGAAAGCCAATTGGTGATGCCGGGTGCGCAAGTGCCGGTCGAGGGCCAGATGCTCACCATCATCTGCGACGCGCGCGCGCCGCGCACCCCCGCGATCAACGGCGACAATTTGCGCGTCGGCGGCGACGAAGCAGCGGTCGGCCGCCGCGTCGAACGCTGGCTCAAGGCGCGGGCAAAGACGCTGCTGACCGAGGAAAGCCACGCCTATGCGGCCGCCATCGACCGCCCGGTGGCATCGGTCGGCATCGGCGACCCGCGTGCGCGCTGGGGCAGTTGTGCGTCGAACGGCGCGCTGCGTTACAGCTGGCGGTTGATCATGGCGCCGCCGCTGGTCCGTCGCGCCACCGTCGCACACGAAGTCGCGCATCTGGTGCATATGAACCACGGCGCTGCCTTTCACGATCTGGTCGCAACCCTGTTCGAGGGGGATGTCGCGGCGGCGCGCGGCTGGCTGCGCCGCGAGGGGCGCGGGCTTCACCTTTACCGGTTCGGGTAGGGCAAATCGTTCGAGCCCAGTTTGCCGTTCGTGCTGAGCCTGTCGAAGCACGGCCGGGGCGCCAATTCGTCCTTCGACACGCTCACGACGCACGGGGGTCACAGCGTGAGCGCAACCCGGGGCGGGTGTTACAACCCCGAATCTTCTTCCGTCGGCGGCGGTGCGGGGGGCGGCGGTGTGCGGCGTCCGCTCGCCTGATCCGCGAGGTCGTCATATGCCTGCGACCCCGCCGTTTCATCCTCGATCACGACAGTGCCGTCGCCTGCGGGCAGTTCGATCGGCATGCCGTTTTCGTCGACCGTGCCGGCCTGGTCCGGGTCGCCAAAATAGGCGTCTTCCTGATTTTCCAGCACCCATTCGGGCAGTTTGACTTCGGTATCAAAGGCTTCGATCGGGCGGTTCGCGACCGCGACGCGCATGAAGTCCGAAAAGGCCTTGGCCGGGGCGCGCCCGCCCTGCAGCCCCGCCACCGGGCGCGCATCGTCGCGGCCCATCCACACGCCGGTGGTCAGACCGCTTGAAAAGCCCAGAAACCACCCATCCTTGTTGCTGCTCGTTGTCCCGGTCTTGCCCGCGACCGGGCGGCCGATCTGCGCCGCCTTGCCGGTGCCCGTGTTGACGGCGGTTTGCAGCAGGTCGGTGATCCCCGCCGCGACCCAGTCGTCGACCAGCACATTGCCGCGCGTCGGGGTGCGCTGATAAATCAGCTCCCCCTCGGTCGTCGTCACCTTGGTAATCGCATAGGGCTGGACCGATTCGCCGCGGCGCGCGACGGCGGCAAAGGCGCTGGTCATATCGATCACGCGCACCTCCGCCGACCCCAGCACCATCGAAGGGTGGGTGTTGACCGGCGTCGAAATGCCGAAACGCCGCGCCATGTTCGCCACCGCCGCGAATCCGACATCGTCGCCAATCGCCGCGGCAACGGTGTTGATCGAATTGGCAAAGGCGGTGCGCACCGTCATTTCGCCGCTGAACCGCCCCGACGAATTGCGCGGACTCCAGCCGTTGATCGTCACCGGTTCGTCGACGACCTTGTCTTCCACCTTATACCCGGCCTCCAGTGCGGCGAGGTAGACGAACAATTTCCACGCCGACCCGGGCTGGCGGACCGCTTGCGTCGCGCGGTTGTAGTTCGAGGCGACATAGTCGGTGCCGCCAACCATCGCGCGGACCGCGCCGTCACGGTCGAGCGCGACCAGCGCACCCTGCACCCCGCCGGGCGTATTTGCCTGAAGCGAAGACGTCGCCGCGCGCTGCATATTCAGGTCGAGCGTCGTCCACACGTCAATCGCCGCGCTGCCCTCGTCGATCAGCATGTCGAGTTGCGGCAGCGCCCAATCAGAGAAATAGCGCGCGCTGTTCTGGCCGGTTTCCTGCGCCATGCGCACGTCGGCGGGCTTGGCCGCCGCCGCCTGCGCCGGCGTGATCACTCCGGCATCGACCATCACCGCCAGCACCACACCGGCACGGCCCAGCGCCGCCTTGGCATCGGCGGTCGGCGAATAACGCGACGGTGCCTTGACCAGCCCGGCGATGACCGCCGCTTCGGACAGCGACAATTCGGTCGCGCTGTGCCCGAAAAAGCGCCGCGACGCCGCGTCGATGCCGTAACTGCCGCCGCCGAAATAGACTTTGTTGAGATAGAGTTCGAGGATCTGGTCCTTGGAAAATTTCCATTCGAGCGCCATCGACAGGATCATTTCACGCGCCTTGCGCGACAATGTATAGCTGTTCGACAGGAACACATTGCGCGCCAGTTGCTGGGTGATCGTCGATGCGCCCTGCATCCGCCGCCCGGTGCCGCGCGATTCAACCGCAATCCATGCCGCGCGCGCCATCCCCACCGGGTCAACGCCCGGGTGATAGCGAAACCGCCGGTCCTCGACCGCGACCATTGCATCCTGCATCACCGCCGGCGTTTCCTTGAGCGACATCCAGCGGCCATAATTGGGGCCAAGCGTCAGGAAAATCGTGCCATCGACGGACCGCACCCGGATGGTCTGGCCCGCAGGCGAGCCTTTCAGTTCTTCAAAGCTGGGGATCCGCTGAACCGCGATGCCCACCGCAATACCCAGCGAAATCAGCCCGATCAGTGCCAGCGCGAGCCCCGTTTTGAAGATGCGCCGAACCCACAGGCGCCAACGCGGCGGATCGCCGCCATCGCCGGGTTCGGGCGCAGCCTTGCGGCGGCGCGCGGGCGCGGATTTTGATTCGGGAATTTGTTGGCGTTCGCGGCGCAATATGGCGACCCTTCTCACAACGGACGAATGCGCCCTTTGCGCGGATAATGTTTATTGTCGCGTTAAGCTTCTCCGTCGCGGTCGGCGAAGTCAAGCGCGGCGCTGTTGATGCAATAGCGCAGGCCGGTTGGCCCCGGCCCATCAGGAAAGACGTGGCCCAGATGGCCCTCACAGGCGGCGCAGCGCACCTCCACCCGCCGCATGCCGTGGCTGGTGTCGACATGTTCGGCAACCGCGGCACCCGGCGCTGGTGCGGAGTAACTGGGCCAGCCCGACCCGCTGTCGAACTTAGTCTGGCTGTCGAACAGCGGCGCACCGCACCCGGCGCACTTATAGGTTCCGTCGCCCTTATGGTCGGTATATTTGCCGGTAAATGCGCGTTCGGTGCCACCTTCGCGCAGCACATGGTGCGCCATCGGGTCGAGCGGTTTTCCGTCGGTGTCGGCCATCGTCAACCGATCCTTTCCTGCATCCATAGCGCCCCCGCGTGTCGCCTCTATCGGCGCAAATCGGGTCCGCCGCAAGATAGCGCGGCGGGTAACGTCCGGTTTACCATAATGGGGGTAAAAGCGGGGCATGATCGGCGGGGTTCATCTTCGGCACGTGTGCATGTGGGCGCAAAAGGTGCGCGCGGCATTTTTCGCGGTACTCGCGCTGATCGGGGCGGTCGGCGCGGCATCGCCCGCCGCTGCGCAGTGCCAGCTGTGCCCGCCCGAGGCACGTTCGGGGGAAACCGCGAGCGCCAGTTTCCGGCCGCTGCGCATCACCATAACCGCCAATCTGGATTTCAGCCGCGTCGCGGCGGGCGACGGCGGCGGCGCGGTCAGCATCGACCCGGTCAGCGGCACGCGCGACCTGTCGGGCGATATCGTCGATCTGGGCGGCATGATGCTGGGCGGCGAGGTGACGGTGACCGGCGAACCGGGCCAGCTTGTCCATGTCGACATTCCCCGCGACATCATCCTCGAATCCGACGATGGCCGCACCGCGCGCGTCACCGACCTTGGAACCAGCCTGTCGCCCGCGCCGCGCCTCGGCCCCGACGGCGTGCTGACGTTCCGCTTTGGCGGGCGGCTCAACGTCGGCCGCGACGACGACGGCAATTATCGCGGGCGCATCCCCATCAACGTTGAATATGAGGTGCGTTGACGCCGACCTGCGCGACCCTACCGCACCCGCGCCGCCTGATGCGCGATGTCGGTCACCAGTTTGCGAAACAGCACCGCGCCCGGCGTCCCCGGCGCCTTCAGCGAACGCTCGCACGCCAGCAGCCGCGCCATGATGCGCGCCAATCGCACCGAATCCCAGATGCGCAACTGCGCCACCACCGCATCCTTTTCCTTCCAGAACACCGGCGGGCGGGCATCGTCGACCAGCGTCTTCGGGTGCTTGCCCGCTTCCACATCGGCGCGCAGCCGGGCGAGCAGTTGCACGCGGATGGCCAGTGCGCGAATCATCCGGATTTCGGCGATGCCGACCGCCGCGATTTCGGCGAACATCGTGCCCAGCGCGGCCACCTTGCCCGACAGCGTCAGATTGACCAGCCGCGACACGTCTTCTTCGTGCGTTTCGGCGCCAATCGCGGCGATCGCTGCCGCCGTCACCTGACGCGGCCGGTCCGCCGCCGCATCGAGGTAAAGCGCCAGTTTTTCCAGCTCGCGCGCGATCAACGCCTGATCACCGCCGACCATCGCAACAATTTTTGCGGCGTCGGCATTGCCAAGTTGCAGATGGTTTTCGCGCGCCAGCCCCGCCGCAATCGCCGCCAGTTCGCCCGCGCGCGGCTGGTAACAGGACATCGCCGCCGCCGCCGCCGACGCTTCGGCCAATTTCATCAGCTTGGCGCGCGGCGTCATCCCCCCCGCCACCGCGATCACCGGATAGAGGATGGTTTCGGCGTCGAACAATGCCTGCACGGCGGTCAGGCATTCGTCGCCGCTGCCCAATATCGTCAGGCGGATGGTGCGGGCATTGCTGAACAGCGATCCCGACGCCGCTTCGGTGGCAAGCCGGGCCGGGTCGTCGCGCAGTTGCACCGAATTGATTTCGATCCGTTCGGCATCGGGCCCGGCGGCGGTCAACAGCTTGGCCGCGAGCGCCTGCGCCGTCGATTCGTCGGGACCACCGAACAGGAAAAAACGCATCGCTTGCGGACCTTCGCGGGCCCAGCGCGTGACGTCGTCGGCTTTCGCCTTCATGGCGCGGGCGCGGCCGTCCGCTTGGCATAGACCGCGACGCGCGCGATGATCTGGTCGGCGATGACGTGCGACAACCGCTCCAGTGCGCTCGATTCGGCGGCGATGGTGGCATATTCGGACCCTACCACATCGACCCCGGCATCGGCCTGGGCCGTCGCGTCGAGCAAGGTTTCGCCGGTCGCCGAATCGACAAGTTGATAGCGCGCGCGCAGCGCCCGCCGTTCGCGCGTCACCGAATCATCGGCGCGCACGCCAAAACCGGTGATGCTGTCTTCCAACCGCACGTCCAGCCGGAACCGGCTTTCCCGGCCATTGTCGCCGCCGCTGGCGTCGATCCGGTCGCGCAGCGCGTTGCGCACCAGCCAGCCGGCATGTCCCTCGATCGGGGCCACGCGCACGTCGGCCAGCGTCGCCGCAACCCCGCCCTGCCGCCCGTCGGCATAGAGCGGGCGCAGTCCGCAGGCGGACAGAATCAGCAACGGCAAAAGGATCAGGAAACGGGTCACAACACGATATTGACCAGCCGGTCGGGAACGACAATCACCTTTTTGAGTGTCGTCCCGGCAATCAGCGCGGCGATGCGCGGGGCGGCGAGCGCCGCAGCCTCGATCGCGTCGCGGTCCAGCCCCTTGGCGAGGGTGATCGTGTCGCGCAATTTGCCCATGACCTGGATCGCGATGGTCACGCTGTCGTCGACCAGCAGCGCCGGATCGGCGACCGGCCAGGCGGCGTCGGCGACCAGCAATGTTTCGCGCAGTTCAGGCGGCAAACCCGCCCACGCTTCTTCGGCCAGATGCGGCATCATCGGCGCGACGAGCCGCACGAGCGCCGCGCACGCCTGTGCCCGGGACGCCGACGGCGCGGCTTTTTCAACATCGTTGGCGAGCGCATGGACGCGCGCGACCGCCTTGTTGAAATGCAGCGCTTCGACATCGCCCGCAATCCCGGCAATCGCCTGATGAAGTTTGCGCGCGAGGGCCACGTCGTCGCCGCCTTCGCCCGTCTGTTCGGCCTGACCAAACAGCCGCCACAGTCGCTGGACAAAGCGCCACGCGCCCTCGATCCCCGCCTCGCTCCATGGCAGGTCGCGTTCGGGCGGGCTGTCCGACAACATGAACCAGCGCACGGCGTCGGCCCCATATTGCTCGATCATCGCGTCGGGATCGACGACATTCTTTTTCGACTTCGACATTTTGACGACGCGGCCAACCTCGACCGGCGCGCCGGTTGCGCGTTCGAAAACGCCGCCATCGCGCTTTTCGACTTCGTCGGGCGAGAGCCACTTGACCGACGGCGCATTGTCGCGCTCGAAGTCGCCTTCGCCGTCCATCGCCACCGGTTCGTTGGTGCCGGTTCGCCGATAGGTTTCGTGCGTCACCATGCCTTGCGTAAACAGGGCGGCAAAGGGCTCCTTCACGTCGATCAGGCCGATCTTCGCCAGCGCCCGCGTCCAGAAACGCGCATAAAGAAGGTGCAGGATCGCATGTTCGATGCCGCCGATATATTGACCGACGGGCAGCCATTTTTTGACCGTTTCGGCGTCGAACGGACGGTCGGCGGGGGCGCTGGCGAAGCGCAGGAAATACCAGCTGCTGTCGACGAAGGTATCAAGCGTGTCGGTTTCGCGCACCGCCGCGCCGCCGCACGCCGGACATGCGACATGTTTCCACGACATGTGGCGTTCCAGCGGATTGCCGGGGACGTCGAACGTCACATCTTCGGGCAGGACCACCGGCAATTGATCCTTGGGCACCGGCACCACGCCGCACGCGGGGCAGTGGATGAACGGGATCGGCGTGCCCCAATAACGTTGCCGCGACACGCCCCAGTCGCGCAGCCGCCACACGGTCGTGTCCCGGCCCCAGTCGTCATGTTCGGCGCGCGCGATGATCGCCGCCTTGGCCGCGTCGATGCTCATGCCGTTCAGAAAATGGCTGTTCACAATCGGCCCGGCACCCGTGAACGCGGTGTCGCTGGTGAAGTGCGCGTCCGAATCGTCGCCATCGGCGACGACGCGGATCACTGGCAGTTCATATTTGCGCGCGAAATCCAGATCGCGCTGGTCGTGCGCCGGACAGCCAAAAATCGCGCCGGTGCCATAATCCATCAGCACATAGTTGACGACCCACACCGGCAGATGCTGGTTCGGGTTGATCGGATTTTCGACCGCAAGTCCCGTGTCGAAACCCAGCTTGTCCGCCGTTTCCACCTCAGCCGCCGACGTGCCCTGACGGCGGCAATGCGCGATGAAATCGGCAAGGTCGGGGGCGTTTTCGGCAATTTTCGCTGCCAGCGGATGGTCGGGCGAGATCGCCGCAAAGCTTGCGCCGAACAATGTGTCGGGGCGCGTCGTGAACACGTCGAACGCCGGTTCGCCGCCGACAAAGCGGAACGAAAACTCCATGCCTTGCGATTTGCCGATCCAGTTTTCCTGCATCAGCCGGACCTTGTCGGGCCATTGGTCGAGCGCGCCCAGCCCGTCCAGCAATTCGTCGGCAAAATCGGTGATTTTCAGGAACCACTGGCTGAGCTTTTTCTTTTCAACCAGCGCGCCCGACCGCCAACCACGCCCGTCGATCACCTGTTCATTGGCGAGCACGGTCATGTCGACCGGGTCCCAATTGACATAGCTTTCCTTGCGCATGACCAGCCCGGCCGCGTGCAGGTCCAGAAACAAGGCCTGTTCCTGGCCATAATAATCGGGTTCGCACGTCGCGAGCTCGCGGCTCCAGTCGATCGCCAGGCCCAGCCGTTTCAGTTGGCCGCGCATCGCGGCAATGTTGTCGCGGGTCCAGCCGCCGGGGTGAACGCCTTTTTCCATCGCCGCATTTTCGGCGGGCATGCCGAACGCGTCCCACCCCATCGGATGGAGCACGTCATGCCCAGTCATCCGTTTGAAGCGCGCCAGCACATCGCCCATCGTATAATTGCGGACATGGCCGACATGGATGCGCCCCGAAGGATAGGGAAACATTTCCAGCACATAATATTTGGGCTTGTCGCCGTCGTCGTGCGCGCGAAAACTGTCGGCGGCGGCCCATGCCGCCTGCCACCGCGCATCGGCGGCCAGCGCGCCAAAGCGTTTTTCGCGTGTCATCGCATTCGCATCCAATTGGTCAAAATGGCCCGCGCGTGGCGGGCGGCCGTCATTCCTCGATCGCGCTGCGGCGCAGGTCGCGGGCGCGGGTCAGAATGATTTCTTCCAGCTTTTGCACGGTGGCCGCCTGCACCGGGGCATCGACCCAGCCGCCGCCAACCGCCGTCTGGCGCGATGCCGCGACGCGCAGCGCGTCGGCGCGCAGATCCTGATCCAGAATCGAAACCGTGACCTTCATCCGCTCGCCGGGGTTCGACGGGTTGGCATACCAGTCGGTGATGATCACCCCGCCCGCCGAATCGGCCTGAAGCAAAGGCATGAACGACAACGAATCAAGCGAAGCGCGCCACAAATAGCTGTTCACGCCAATTGTCGTGACCTGCGACGCGGCCAGATCCGCCTTGGGCCGGTCGGCACCGCCGCAGCCCGCCAGCCCGGCAAGGGCAAGCGCCGAAACGGCAAGGGTGGCGGTTTTGCGGAAAATCGGGTGCAGCATAGCGGCAAGACAACCTTATGTTGATGCTGCCCGGGGGCAGACGGGAATCCGCCTTCTATAGTCGCAAATCGCATGCGGGCAAGCGGGGTAAGTCGGTTTGAAGCCGCCGATATGAACTTGCGATGAGCGGTGCTGACCGGACGCCTGTCCCGTTGTGGATCGCCCACTGTGGGATTCGCGCCACATTTGTTCGCAAAAAGACGTGGCGGCGATCAAAACGGATGCGGCCATGCTTTGCGCGCTGCCACAACTTGGTGTAGGGTCGAGCGGTTCGCAGTCTTTGGAGTCGCGCGCATGTCGCCTGTTGGGTACCGATTGATGGCTTTGGGGGTCGCCGCGTTGGCCACGTCCGCCATTGCGTTGCCCGCCGCTTTTGGCGCGATGACCCGCGCCGACCGCATTCGGGAAACCCAATTGTCCGATTCGCTGCTGGGCCAATTCACCCCGGCGGCGGGCGACCCCCGGCTGATCGCGCGTTATGCCAAAGTGTCCGATACCGCGCGCCGCTTGTTTACCTTTACCCCCGTCCTGCCCGCCGACGGTCAGCGCAGCCGCGCGATTACCGTTGTCGTGCGCGCGGGCGATGCGCTGCGCGGTGGCGGCGAAAGCGCGCGGGCGACGACGCTGGCCGCCAGCGGCGGCACGGCGCAGCCCGTGGCCATCACGCCGGTTGCGTATAATCTGGGCGCGTCGGTTGGCTTTGACCGCTTTGTCATCCCCAGCGTCGGGCGCAAGGTCGACATTTCGGCACTGCCCGAACCGCGCGCGCCCGAAGGCATCGCGCGCAAGCCGTCGCGCTTTGCCACCCGCGTTGGCACCCGTCCCGATGACCCGGTCGGCTCGACACCGCGCGCGACCAATCCGGCAATGCCCCCCGCCGTCGAATTGGGCAGCAGCTATCGCATTTCCAAAAATGTCGATGTCACCGCCGGGGTCCGGTACAAGCCGGAGACCGAACGGCTCGCGCCGTTGACCGATGCCCAGCGCGACGGTCAGGCCGTCTATGTCGGGACGCAATTCCGCTTCTGATCAGCCGCGCCGTTTGCGCGCCTGATCCACCCAGTGATCGATAGCAGCAAAGGCCGGAGCGCCTGCGGGTCCGCCGCCGCGCCGCCGGCAGATGCCCCGCGCCCGCCGCGCGGTCATCCCCCCCAGCGGTACCGCAGCCATACCGCAGCCGACCGTGAGCCGCAGATAGGCCTTGACCCCCAAAGCGGCGGCCCCAGCATGCGAACGCGTAGTGAAAACCGGCGAGGCAAAGACCAGATCGACCCCCGCGCGCCGCGCGGCCACAAGCTGCAACCGGTTGTGCACCGGCGCGCTGACCGCCAGTCCCCGCGCATGTGCGACCTTGACCGCCGCACGCGTCGTTCGCCGCAGATGGACGCCGTCCGCCCCCAGCCGGCCCGCCTGTGCGCCTGTTCCTGCCAGCATCAGCGTCATCCGCCGCGCTTTTGCCGCGCGCCGCACCCGCCGCAGCAGCGCGGCGCGCGCGCCCTTGGCCAGATGATCATGGCGCACCACCACCCCGCTGCGCGGCGGGCACGCAGCGAGTGCGGACAACAACGCGCCATCGATCCGTGCATCGGTAAAAAGCCAGATATGGGGCAGGGATCGGGCGGGGGGCTGGCGCGGCGGCATGCGCCTTTCTATAGGCGGGCGCAGCGATGTCGCAAGGTAAGGGGAGGGCAATGGACAAGGACGGACCCGCAGAACGGCTGGATCATGTCCGCGCGGCCATCGCCGCCGCGACCGCGCGCGCCGGGCGCCGCACCGATGCCGTCACCCTGATTGCGGTTAGCAAGACGCACGCCGCCGCCGCCATCCGCCCGCTGATGGCCGCAGGGCAGCGCGACTTTGGTGAAAATCGCGTGCAGGAAGCCGCGGCGAAATGGCCCGCGCTGCGCGCCGATCAACCCGCCATCCGCCTCCATCTGATCGGTCAGTTGCAGTCGAACAAGGCCGACGACGCCGTCGCACTGTTCGATGTAATCCACACGCTCGACCGGCCATCGCTGGTGACGGCGCTGGCGCGTGCCTGTCGCGCGGCGGGGCGCCAGCCGGACCTGTTCGTTCAGGTCAACATCGGCGCCGAACCGCAAAAGGGCGGGTGCGCCATCGCCGACCTGCCCGCGCTGCTGGACAGCGCTCGGGGCGCAGGACTGGCGATCAGCGGGCTGATGTGCATCCCACCCGCCGACGTCGAGCCCGCGCCTTACTTTGCCCTGCTCGCCGAACTCGCCGCGCGCCACGATGTCGCAGCGCTGAGCATGGGGATGAGCGGCGATTATGAAACCGCGGTGATGCTGGGCGCGACGCATGTCCGTGTCGGGTCGGCGCTGTTCGGCGCACGCGGGGGCTAACTCAATCGGCGATTGGCCGGTCGATCAGCACCGCCAAAAGCAGCGCCGGCCCGCCATGCGCTTCCCATGCATGGTTGGTGCCGCGCTGAATCACCACCTGACCCGGCTTCAGGTGCCGCGTTTCATTTTCCAGGATCAGCG
>JBEGPL010000039.1:0-5294 GCA_041181445.1 Pseudomonadota bacterium | reverse complement strand
CGGCGCTACCGGAGGCTTCGCCGCGTCGCGGCTCGTGCGCCACAAGACGCGCAAACAGCCATTCGCAAACATGATGGGCATTTATCTCGCCATACAAATTGCATTGCTGATAACGTGGCAGCTCGGTTGGCTCGCACCGTTGGTCGACCAGTTACTTGCGTTATTTGACCGACACCCCTAAAGGCTCGGCTTTAATGACATCTGCACCCATCCGCCCCGCCACCGACTATCCCGCCGGTGGCGCCGCTTTCCCGCACCGGCATTTGCTGGCGCTGGCCCAGCTCCAGCCATGGGAAATCCTGTACATCCTCGATTCGGCCGAAGAATGGGTCACGCTCAACCGTGCGGGCGCGGCGAAGCATGACGACCGGCTGCGCGGGCTGACCATTATCAACGCCTTTTTTGAAAACAGCACGCGCACTTTGCTGTCGTTCGAAATCGCCGGCAAGCGGCTGGGCGCGGACGTTGTCAACATGCATGCCAACCAGTCGAGCGTCAAAAAGGGCGAGACGCTGATCGACACCGCGATGACGCTGAACGCGATGCGCGCCGACGCGATGGTCATCCGCCACGCCAGTTCGGGCGCGGTCCAGCTGATCGCCGACAAGGTCGATTGTCCGGTGCTGAACGCGGGCGACGGCCGCCACGAACATCCGACCCAGGGGCTGCTGGATGCGCTGACCATCCGGCGGCGCAAGGGCCGGATCGAGGGGCTGACGGTCGCGATCTGCGGCGACGTGCTGCACAGCCGCGTCGCGCGCTCAAACATCATCGCGCTCGGCACGTTGGGGGCCGAAGTGCGCGTCGTCGGCCCGGCGACGCTGATCCCGCCCGACATCGACATGATGGGCGCGGCCGCCTTCACCAGCATGGACGCCGGACTGGACGGCGCCGATGTCGTGATGATGCTGCGGCTGCAGAATGAACGGATGGACGGCGCGTTTCTGCCATCGGCCCGCGAATTTCGTGCGCTGTGGGGCCTCACGCCTGCCCGCCTTGCCAAGGCCAAGCCCGACGCGCTGATCATGCACCCCGGGCCAATGAACCGCGGCGTCGAAATTGACAGCAGCGTCGCCGATCATCCGACGCGCAGCGCGATTACGCAGCAGGTCGAAATGGGCGTTGCAGTGCGCATGGCGTGCCTCGACATCTTGACGCGGCGCACGCGCGGCGTGGCGGGTTGGGCATGAGCATGTTCGCGATCATCAACGCGCGGCTGATCGACCCCGCGGGCGGCGCGCCCGACACCGGCGGGCTGCTGATTGACGATGGCCGCATTTCGGCGGTCGGCGACATCGCCATCCCTGCGGGCGCCGAGACCTATGACGCCAAAGGGCTATGGCTCGCCCCCGGAATCATCGATTGCGGCGTGTTCGCGACCGACAAGCCCGCGTTCCACTTTGGCGGCATCACCCGCGCCGCGCTGATGCCCGACGGCAGCCGCCCGCTCGACGACCCGGGCTTGATCGAGCGCGCGGCCAAGGGCGGCAAGCCCGACCTGTGGGTCCACCCCATTGCCGCCGCGACCAAGGCACTGGCGGGGACCGAACTTGCCGAGATCGGTTTGATGAAAGCCGCCGGAGCGCGCGCCGTCGCCACCGGCCGCACCCGCATATCCGACAGCGGCGTGATGCAGCGCGTGCTGGCCTATGCCGGGGCCTTGGGACTGACGATGATCACCCACGCCGAGGATGAGGGGCTGGCGCGTGGCGCGGTCGCGACCGACGGCGAAATGGCGACGCGGCTGGGGCTGGCATCGTCGCCCGCCATTGGCGAAGCAATGGCAGTGGCGCGCGACATCATGCTGGCACAGGCGACCGGCGCGCCGCTGCACATCCGGCAAGTGACGACGGCGGCGGCGCTCGACCTGGTCCGCAGCGCCAAGGCGCGCGGCGTCGCGGTGACGTGCGGCATCACGCCTGCGCATCTGTTCCTGTCCGAAACCGCAATTGGCGCGTTCCGCACCTTTGCCCGGCTGTCGCCGCCGCTGCGCAGCGAGGATGACCGCCGCGCGTGCATCGCCGCCGTCGCCGACGGCACGATTGACATCATCGCGTCGGGCCACGACCCGCGCGGGCCCGAGGAAAAGCGCCTGCCCTTTGCCGACGCCGCGCCGGGAATGGCCGGGGCCGAAACCTTGCTCGCGCTGGCGCTGGGGCTGGTGCGCGACGGTGCGGTCAGCGCCGAACGGCTGTTTGCGCTGCTCGCGGCGAATCCCGCAAAGCTGCTGGGAGTGCCCGCCGGGGCGCTCACACCGGGGCTGGAGGCCGACCTGATCCTGATCGACGCGCAAGCGCCGTGGCAGGTCGATGCCAAGAAAATGGCGGCCTATGCCGGAAATACGCCGTTCGACGGCCTGCCGGTCGAAGGGAAAGTGCGCGCCATGTGGAAGGGCGGCCAACGCATCCGTTGACCGCCCCGCCGGTTTTGCAAAAGTTTGAAGGCGTTACCGCGCGGCCATCCGCATCGGGCCGTTTGACGCCCATTGGACCCGTTCGGACGGGGCCATCTGGCGCACGAAACATTTCTGTCCCGCCGCCTGGACATTGCGGCACAGCGCCAGCGCATCGGCGCGCGACGCCAGCCCGTTGGCGGTCAGCCGGTAATACAGCTTGCCCTTGACCGTCGCCGACTGGCTGGACGCGGGAAAGCGCTTCAGATTGGGGATGGTGGCGCTGATGATCGACCATTTCGATTTGGCGACGCCCAGGCTGTCATAGGCGCCCAACTGAACCGCCCAGCCATGCGGCTTTTTCGAATTGAAGGCGACCGGACCGGCCAGATTGAATGCCGAAACCGGGATCGCCCCGTCCTTGGCCGCCGACGCCAGTGTCACCGCTTTCAGCGCGACATCGACCGGGCTTTTGTAGGGCGCGGCTTCGGCACGGATCAGCGGTGCATCGGCCTGCGCCAGCACGGTCGGCGCGAGCGCCGGTGCGGGCGTTGCCGCGCCATCCAACGGCGCAACTTGCGCGGGCATCAAAGGCTCGGCTGCGGCCAGCGACACGCGGACCAGATCGTCAGGAGTCGGCCCGGTGTCGAGCGCCGCCATTGAAACCGGCGGCGGCGGGGCATAATCGGCAATCGGGGCGGGGTCAGCGCTCGCCAGAACCACGGGCTGCGTGTCGGCGCTGCCCAATGCGACGGCGTCATCAGCGACCGGCTGCGCAGCGGCCAGCGTGGGCGCGAACGCCCCGGGGGCCAATGCCAGACGCACCGGCATGCCGGCATCGCGCGACACTTCGGTGCCGATCAGGCCCGCGATGCGCAGGTCATTGGTGGCGAATTGCGCCGATGTCGCCCATTCGGCCATGCGGGCGTCGAGCTTTGCCGGGGACAAGTCCTGTGCGGCGATGATCCGTGCCTGCACCCAGCGGCCCGACAGGGCATAGGCATAGGCCAGATTCTGGCGCGTGCGGGCGCTGGCGTCATTCTGCCGCGCGGCATCGCTGAGCGAATAAATGGCGCGTTCCAGATCACCCGCAAGCGCCATCGCCAGCCCATAATCGGCGGCGGGCAGCGTTTCGCGGTGCGCCTCGATCAACTGGGCGGCCTCGGCGTTCTTGTTCAGCGCAATTTTGGCAAGCGCCAGACCGATGACCAATTGCGGCTCGTCACGGCCCAACGAAGCGGCTTCGGTAAAAGCGGCTTCGGCCGAGGCAAAACGGCCACTGTTCAAATAGGCTTGACCCAGCAGCGCACGATAGGCGCCGTTGCCGGGGTCCGACGCGACCGCCGCTTCCGCCATGCCGATCGCGCGGCCGCCGTCACCCTTGGTCATCGCGGTGCGCGCCTTGTCGGCGGCCTTGCCGGCTTTCGTTGCATCCGCCGACTGTTTGGCAGGCTTGATCCCCGCCGACATGCCCGTCGCCGTGCAGCCGCTGGTCGCAAACCCGAGCACGACGCCCGATGCTGCCAGTTTCAGCAATAGATCGCGTGTCATTTTCGCTTCTCCCTTACAGCCGGTTGGCTTTGGCGGCCGGCAAGCGGCTGGCCATGGCGTCAATTTCCGGCAGCGATGCCAGATAGTCATCGAGCAGATCGATCATGATCAGCTGTGCCGAACGATGGTTCACCGCGCTGGCAAGCCGCAGCCGCAAATGGCGTTCGGCGTCGAGCCGCAGCGTGAACGCCGCTTTTTCGCGGGCCTTGGGTTCGCTGGCGCGGCGCGGCGCGCGGCGGATCGGCGGCTGCGGCACGGCGGCGGCCATCGTTACAGGCGCAGCTGCGGGCGCGGGCTCATAAACGACGTCGGGCACATGGGCCGCTTCGGGTTCGGGCGCGGCAAAAGTCTCGACCGGCGCTTCGACAACCGGCGGTGCGGCGACGCGTTCGGCCAGGGCTTCCTGCTGCTTGACAACGGCGGGCTTGACCGACAGCGGCGAGCGCATCGGCTGAACATCGTCGTCATAATCCTCATCGTCGTCATCGTCGGCTTCACCAGCGCTGTACCAGATCGGCGTTGCGGCCGGCGGCGGCGGCATATGTTCGACCGGTGCCGCGCTCGCCCCGCCCTGTGCGCCCTGCGGCAGGCTGTTGGTGAGCAGCGGTTTCAGATCGACCATGCGGGTCATCTCGCTGTTTTCAGCCGGATCGACATCATATCCCATGTCGTTCCAGCCCAGATCGTCGTGGCCGGTGTGGTCAGTCGCCATGCCGCTGCCAAGCGGCTGGCGGCGCATCGCCGGACGCGCGGCGCCCTTGCGCGCCAGCAGTCCCGACGAAAGCGATGCCAATGGTTTGGGTTCGCCCATCATCATTCTCCCCCGTCCCCGGTCACTGGCCCGCCACGCGGCGGCCAAAGCCACTGCCCATCGGGCGGACACCGAACTGCGGCGTGGGCGCGGCAGGCGCGCTGAACACGGTGCGGCGGAAATTCTTTTCCAGGCGGTCGGAAATATACGACCAGAGTGATCGGATTTCCTCGGCTGACTTGCCGCCGGGATCGACCTCCATCACTGTGCGGCCATCGATCATCGATGCGGCATAATCGGTGCGGTGGTGCAATGTCACCGGCGCGACGGTGCCATGTTGTGACAGCGCAACGGCGGCTTCGGATGTAATCTTCGCCTTGGGCGTTGCCGCATTGACGACAAAGATCAACGGCTTGCCCGCGCGCTCGCACAGATCAACGGTGGCGCCCACAGCGCGCAGATCGTGCGGACTGGGCCGCGTCGGCACCACGATCAGCTCGGCGACCGAAATCACGCTCTGGATCGCCATGGTGATCGCGGGCGGGGTATCGAGCACCGCCAGCTTGAACCCCTGTTGCCGCAGAATTTCGAGATCAGATT
>JBEGPL010000038.1:0-3871 GCA_041181445.1 Pseudomonadota bacterium | reverse complement strand
GCTCGGTCAGCGTGCGTTGCAGCAATTTATGCTCTAGCGCAGGGTGGTCGTGCGCGAACCGGTCGAAGTCCTTGCGCGCAAATGTGCAAACACGCGCATCGGTGAGCGCGGTCACGCTATGCTGGGTCGTCGCGCCAAAGGGGCGGCCGATGAAATCGGATGGATAAACGATGCCGACAATCTGTTCGCGGCCATCGCGCGTCCCGGTCGACAGTTTCAAAACGCCTTCGATCACATTCGCGACCATCAGCGATTCGTCGCCTTCCCACATCAGCGGCTGATCGGCGGTGATCGTGCGGCGGCGCCCGATGGCGTTGAGCGCGCCAACTTCGTCCGCGTCGAGCGCAGCACATATGGCGCGGTTGCGCACCAGACATGTCGAACAATCACCCATGCCCCCGGCTGTGGCGCGGCGCGGTGCTTGGCGCAAGGCCCGATCTCAGCGACCGACACTGGTTGACGTTTACGTAAACTGCGAATAGCGTGCCCGCCTGTTTTGGAGAGATTCGCCATGAACCTTGATTTCACGCCCGAAGAACGCGCGTTTCAGGCCGAAGCCCGCGCCTTTATCGCCGAAAATTACCCGGCCCATCTGCGCGCGAAGCAGGACGAGGGCGACGAGCTGGCCAAGGAGGATTTTCTCGCCTGGCACCATATCCTCGCCGCGAAGGGCTGGATCGCGCCGGCGTGGCCGGTCGAATATGGCGGCCCCGGCTGGACCCCGACGCAGCGCTTCATCTGGTCGGAGGAAATCGCGCGCGCCGATTGCATCCGGATCATGCCGTTCGGCATCACCATGGTCGGCCCGGTCATCTACACATTCGGCACGCCCGAACAAAAGGCGCGCTTCCTGCCGCGCATCCTTTCGGGAGAGGATTGGTGGTGTCAGGGGTATAGCGAACCGGGCTCGGGCAGCGATCTGGCCAGCCTGCGCACCAAGGCGGTGCGCGATGGCGACGACTATGTCGTCAACGGGCAAAAGACCTGGACGACGATGGCGCAATATGCCGACTGGGGCTTCTTTCTGGTCCGCACCAACGCCGACGCCAAGGCGCAGGAAGGCATTTCATTCCTGTTGATGGACATGAAATCGCCGGGCGTCACCGTGCGGCCGATCATCACGCTGGGCGGCGAGCATGAAGTCAATGAAGTGTGGCTGGAGGATGTCCGCGTCCCCGTCGACCAGCGCATTTATGAGGAAGACAAGGGCTGGACCTGCGCCAAATTCCTGTTGGCGCACGAACGCACAGGAATCGCCGCCGTGGCCGCGTCAAAGCGCGGCGTCGAAAAGGTCAAGGCGATCGCGCGGACAGAATTGGACGGCGACAGCCCGCTGCTCGCCAACGCCTTTTTCCGCCGCAAGGTGGCGCAGCTTGAAATTGACCTGACCGCGCTGGAATTTACCGAACTGCGCAGCCTCGCGGGCGAAGCGGCGGGCAAAGGCCCCGGCGCCGAGGCCAGCCTGCTCAAAATCAAGGGGTCCGAGATTCAGCAGCGCATCACCGAACTCGCGCTCGAAGCGGTCGGCCATTATGGCGCGCCTTACTTCCGCGGCTTCGGCGCCAATGATTTTGGGGGCGGCGACAACGAATATCCGATCGGCCCCGATTATGCCCACCGGACCGCACCGACCTATTTCAACGCGCGCAAGACCACCATTTACGGCGGGTCGAACGAGATTCAGCGCAACATCATCGCCAAGATGGTGCTGGGGCTTTGAGATAGGGTCGTCCCTGCGAAGGCAGGGACCGCTATCATAGTTGCGCTGCATCGACAGCGTCCCCCGCCTGCGCGGGGGAGACGAGGATATAGAACATGGACTTCACCTACACCGAAACGCAGGACATGATCCGCGACAGCCTGTCGCGCTTTCTGGCCGACAGCTATGACTTCGACAAGCGCCAGAAAATGATCGCGTCGGACGCCGGGCGCGACCCCGGCATCTGGCACGCACTCGCCAATGATCTGGGCATATTGGGTGCGCCCTTTGCCGAGGACGTCGGCGGTCTCGGTGGCGGCGCGCTGGAAAATGCGATCATGATGGAGGAACTCGGCCGCGTGATCGCGGTGGAGCCTTATGTCCAGACGGTGGTGCTGGGCGGCGGCGCGCTGCGCGAAACCGGCGGCGCGGTGGCCGATGCAATGATCCCCGAAATCATTGGCGGCAACGCCATCTTTGCCTTTGCCTATGCCGAGCCGCAGGGGCGCTATAACCTTGCCAACCTGCGCACCACGGCCAAGCGCGACGGCGCGGGTTATGTGCTGAGCGGGCATAAATCGGTCGTCTATGCCGCGCCCTGGGCGACGCACCTGCTCGTCACAGCGCGCACCGGTGGCGGACAATCGGAAGCCAGCGGTGTCTCGCTGTTCCTGGTCGATGCCAAGGCACCGGGCATCGGCCGCCGCGATTATCCGACCGTCGACGGCTTTCGCGCGTCCGAAATCCATTTTGAAAATGTCGCGCTGGGCGCCGACGCGCTGCTGGGCGACGAGGGCGGCGCGCTGGCGATGATCGAACGCATTGTCGATGAAGCGACTGTGGCGGTGTGCGCCGAGGCGTGCGGCGCGATGGAGCGGCTGCACGCGGGCACGCTGGACTATGCAAAACAGCGCCAGCAGTTCGGCCAGCCCATCGGCCGCTTTCAAGTGCTCCAGCACCGCATGGTCGATATGTTCATGGAGGCAGAGCAAGCACGATCGATGACGCTGATGGCGACGCTGAAACTGGAACAGGACGACAAAGACCGCGCGGCGTCAGTGTCAGCGGCGAAAGCGAAAGTCAGCCAGGCGTGTCGCTTCGTCGGGCAAAACGCGGTGCAGACCCATGGCGGCATCGGCATCACGCAGGAACTGGCAATCGGCCATTATTTCAAGCGCGCAACGATGATCGAAAACCAGTTCGGGTCGGCTGATTATCATCTGGAACGCTATGAGCGGTTAGCGCTGGGGGCATAAACCCGTCGTGGCCCCTATTTCGCCGCCGTGCGCCAGCGATATGTGATGTTCACCCGTTCGGACAGCAGCAGATAAGGCAGCCAGATGATCATACTGATGAACACTTTCTTGACGTTGCCGTCGACCAGCGGCGCGAGCGCGCTGGCGACTTCGGCCGGCAGGTCGCCCGCCGACGCCAGATAGTCGGTCATCAACAGCTGCGACGTGATGTCGATGCCCCAGGTGAGCAGCAACATGCGCGGGAAAAAGGGCATGCGGCGCAGCGCCATGAAAAAGCACAGCGTGTAAAGAAAGTTCATCAACACCAGGTCGAACGTCATCGCCTGAAAAATCATCTGGCCCCAATGCGGCGCATTGCTGTTCAGCGCCGGGATCGCGGTCATGAACTCGACCGTGCGCACCGGAACATTCAGCAACATCCCGATCAACAGCGATGCCATCAGTCCGGTCGGGCCGAACACCGGATTGTCGCGCGCGGTGAGCACATCGAGCGATTTCCAGCGGCCGACCAGCGCCAGCCGGATTTCGGGCTGGGCGAACAGGCGGTCACGTGGGAACAAATGATTTGCTGTCCAGTAAGCGGCGAAGGGGCTGATCAGGATCGCAACATGCGGCAATGTCATTTCCAGCGTCGTCGCCACGCTGGTCGACGGGGTGACCGGAAACAGGATGCGGAGCAGGCACGCGAGCGCGACGATGACGGTCCAGCCCATCAGCACCTGACCAAAGCGGTCTTCGAGCGGCGCGACCAGCCGGACGCTGCGCGCATAAAGGTCGGCGGAGGTGCGGGCGTACCATTGGCGGGCCATGATCATCGAAGTGTCCATCTGATCGGGGCTAAAAGCAAATGGTAAGTGATCGGTTAATGCCCGGAACGGGACATAGCGCCGGCACTGCGGTCCGCCGCGCCGCCGTT
>JBEGPL010000037.1:0-2732 GCA_041181445.1 Pseudomonadota bacterium | reverse complement strand
CGCAGACCGAGGGCCTCCAGAAGCCGCCCGCAGGGTTGTCATTCCCGCTCGCCGGAAATCGTCGCAGCCTCACAACGATGAACCACATCGCCGCTTCGCCTGCTCCTCGCCAGCAAACGGGAATGACGATCCTCATAGATCAGGATCATCGGGATGTGGTATTATGCCGACGCAAACATCTTCATGATCTCGCCGGATGTCACGGGCCGCCGGGCTTCGCCGACCATGTCCATGCTCTCGGTCTTTAGTCCGCCCAAACCTTCGCGCGGGCTGACGTCGACATCTTTGCCAAGGATACGTAGTGCGGCAACCGTGCAATTTTCCTTGCCGCCCATCGCTGGGAATGGGTCATAGCTAAATTCGCGCATGATATTTTCGTGCGTAATTTTGTTGATAACTGCCGGGTCAAGGCCGTTGACTGACGCCCATAGATATTCCGGGCAGTTTGGCCATACGGTATCCGAATGCGGATAATCGACTTCGTACGCGACCATGTCGGTGTTCATATATTCGAGATTTTTGACTCCGAACTGGTCATCAATGAAGCAGCAGATGATGTGGCGCTTGAACACGTCGCTCGGCCGTTCCTTGCCAAAGTCGCTAAATGTCCATTCATGATGATGTTCGTAAGTGAAATCGGCGCGTTCTAGGAAATAGGGAATCCAGCCGATACCGCCTTCGGAGAGGGCCATGCGCAGATCGGGATAGCGTTTCCAGAATGACCCGAACAACCAGTCCGCAGCCGAATTCGAAATCGACATCGGCATCGTGACAATCCACGCATCGACCGGCGTTTCTTCCGACGCATGCGCGGCGCGCGCGCCGGTGCCGATATGGCAATTGATGACCATCTTGTATTCGACGCAAGCTTTCCAGAATGGTTCCCAATATTCATTATGCAATGATGGCAGGCCGCAAAGCGCCGGGTTATCCGGGAAAGTCAGAGCGTGGACGCCCAGGTCCGACATCCGCTTCATTTCGGAGAGCGTCGCCGCCATGTCCCAAATCGGCAGCATGATCAGCGGGATCAGCCGTTCTGGCGCGGCACCGCACCAGTCATATACGTGCCAGTCATTATAGGCACGCACTGCGCGCAAGGCTTCGTCGCGGGCACCGGCCAAAGCGGCTGCGATGAATACGCCGCCGGCAAAACTGGGGAAGGTCGGAAAATTGAGCGAACCCAATATGCCGTTGACATTCATGTCATCAACGCGCGCTTTGGCGTTGTAGGTTCCGGGGCGAAGCTGGTCGAAACGCGTTGGTTCCATTCCATATTCGGAACGCGGACGGCCAACAACGGCATTCAGGCCGATAGTGGGGTAACGTGTACCGTTCCACATCCAGACGTCTTTGCCTCCGTGATCGATGATGTGCGGCGCTTCTGCACGCAGGGCTTCCGGATAATGGCGCAGGAATGCATCGGCAGGTTCCACGGCGTGATCGTCAATGCTGACCACAATCATATCATTCATTTTCACTGCGACTCTCCTGCTCAAAGTTTATAATTGACGATACGTCAATTTTATTCACGTGCCAACAAAAAACAACCGGCAAGTGGTCCGCCAGCTGTCGAAAGCGCTGCGACCTTCGGTTCGCCTTTCACCTGCCGCGCCCCGCCTTCGCCCCAAAGCTGCGTGCATGCCTCGTGCACCTGGCCATAAGCGTGCATCCGCCCAGCCGAAAGCGCTCCGCCGTTGGTATTGATCGGTAATTCTCCGTCCAATGCAATGCGCGTCCCGCCATCGACAAAATCGCCTGCGCCAAACCGTTCGCAAAATCCAAAATTTTCGAGCCAGTTGAGCGTATGGTAGGCAAAGCCGTCATAGAGTTCTGCGACATCGACATCTTTGGGTTTGAAATCGGTGCGGTTCCACATCATCTCTGCAACTTTAGGCTGTGCCTGCGTTGCCAGCGCGTCAAGCTGGGTCCAGCTGTTGCGATACTGCATAGAGCTGCCCACAGCCTCAATCCAGGTTAGCGGATTGGGCCCATCCTTTGCTGCATCACGGTGGCTCAGGATGATTGCAGTCGAACCGTCAATAGGGACGTCGCAGTCGAACAGTCTGAGCGGAGTTGCAATAATTGGCGCAGCAAAATAATCGTCGAGCGTGATTGGTGCGCGGTAAACTGCCGCCGGATTTAGTGCCGCGTTGCGCCGGCCGTTAATCGCAATCTGCGCTACCTGTTCGGGCTTTATGCCGGACTCGTAAACATAGCGGTTGAAATAAAGCGCCTGCTGCAAGGCTGCGGCGTATGTGTGATAAGGCGCATACCAGGCAAAGCCGCCGCGCACCCGGTCACCGGGCTTGTTAAGCGCGTTTGCAAAACCGGTCTTGCGCGCGGTCGCCTCGAACATCGTGCGGAACACCAGCACATGCCGCGCCAGCCCCGCGCTGATCGCTCCAATAGCGTTGAACAGCGCGCCGAACTGGCCTGCCGTTTCGGACGCGTTGGAATACCAGTTCAGATTGAGCCGCAGCGCATCCTGCAATTGCGGAATGCCGACGTCGGAAAAGCCGGAGCCATCGGCGCGGTCGCCTGGCCACGTCGCCATGCCATCGATGTCTGCGCGCGCGAGGCCCGCATTGCTTATTGCTCCCAATGCTGCATCGATGCTGAGCGAAAGCGCCGACTTATCGCTGCCGCGTGAAATTTTTGACTGTCCGATACCGGTTATAGCGGTCTGCTTTTCGGGAAAAGCGGTCACGATACGGGCTCGAACAAGGGCACCC
>JBEGPL010000036.1:0-3372 GCA_041181445.1 Pseudomonadota bacterium | reverse complement strand
CTCGCACGGCGCTCCGGCGTTTGTGATGAGGATTCGGTGAGCGCTCGAAATACGAGGACATGGCGCGCTTGCCCTGTCGCGACTGCCATCGCGGCGACCATCAACGGCGTCATTTGCGCGGCCCCTTCGCCCCCGCCCGAATGCCAGCGGGTTTTCAGGCCCAGCGCGTTGCGGACCTCGCCGACGCCCAACGGGGACATGCCGGGTGAGTTATTGGCCTTGCCCGGATAGGTCGTAATTCCGTCGATATCATCGCGTGAAAGACCGGCCTGCGCCATCGCCTCTAGTGCCGCGTCGAGCAGATGATCCATTGCCGGTCGCTGCGTCATCCGGCCGATTTGCGACATACCTACGCCGGTAATAGCCGCTTTGCCTGCTGTCCCGGTCACGACGCAACCACCAGTCCGCTTGCGATCATATTTGCTGTCTCCTGTGTATCGAACCCGAATTCGGCCAGTATCTCGCGGCTATGTTCGCCAAGAATTGGCGGTGCGCGGTCGAACTTTGTATCGAGGTCGCCGAAATCGAAAAATGTGCCGACCTGTTCGAATTGCCCATAGACTTTGTGCGGATAGCTGACCGCGAGTTTTGCGGCGCGGTTGGCGGGGTCCGACAGGAAAGTCTCGCGCTGGTTCTCCTGCGCGCGCACCGCATGGCCGCCTTTGACCTTTACGTTGGCAATGGCATCGTCAACCGACATGGCTTCCAAGTCTTCAACCGGTGCGTCTGTCACCACCATGATCCATCCATTCGTGCAATGCACCAGCCGCCGCGTCTCCGACACACCCATCTGGTCGCTGTCGAGCTTGGGATAGGGAGCGAGGGTACCATCAGCTAGCGAAACCGTCTCGCGCAAAGTCATCATCCCGCCGCCGAGCAACGATGCGGCAACGAACCCGCCTTCACCCGTCTGTTTGCGTTTATGCAGCGCCAGCAATGTAGCGACCGTTGAGGCCATTGCGCATTGGTGGTCCATCATGCCAAAGCGGTACCAGATTGGCGGATTGCCCGCGCCTGCGCCTTCAAATTCCCAACCACAGCTTGCCTGAAACAATTGATCGAAGCCGGGCCAGTCCTTGCGCGGGCCGACAGGGCCGTATGAGCTGACATGGCAATAGACGATGTTCGGGTTGATCGCCTTTAGCGTCGGATAATCCAGTCCCAATTTGGTCGCTGCCGGCATCCGCAGATTGTGGTGAACGACATCGGCCCATTTCACCAGTTCTTCCAGCACCGGTCTGCCCGCGGGATCTTTCAAATTGAGCGCAATCGAGCGTTTGCCACGCTGGCAGGCGGCGAACGCCCATTCGGCGTGGCGCATCATGTCGCCAGTCGCGGCCTCAAGTTTGATCACCTCTGCCCCCAAAGAGGCCAGAATCATCGTCGCAAAAGGCCCGGCGAGGAAGTTGCCAAGGTCCAGAATTTTTAATCCCTGGAGTGGATAGGCAAGTTCGGTCGTGGCGGGTATGGGCGGCCGTATGTCCCACGCCGCGACGACATCGCGCCCGTCGTTGAGTGTGGGGGCTGCGCGCTGCACAAATGCAGGTGGATCGATTTGCATAGGCGATCCCGGTTGCAACGTTTTGCCCAAGACCGGATCATCGACTTCGACGACATAGCCGTTTATTCGCGCCTGTTCGTCAGCGTAAAGGTCGCCCATCGGCAACACCGGCTGGACGCTGACGTCGTTTGCCCATAATTCGTCGAGCCAGTAACTGCGCGGATGCTGTTTGAAGACCAATGCATTCGCCCCGAAACTCGGAACAACGGGAGCGCCGCTGCGCGCTGCAATTGCTTCCTCGCGAACATTGGGGTGGAGCGCGTCCAGCCCGGCCCGCATCGTCGGGCAGTTGTCCGGGTTGCTCATAACATGGATCCACAATCCGTCGGCACATTCGAACTGGTAGGCATTAATTGCCTTGTTATATCCGCCTTCGAGGGATTTGGTCGGATGTTCGGCGCGAGACCAAAGCATGATGACCGAAGTGAGCGCGCCTTGCAGAATGCTGGTATTGGCCGCCCCGCTTTTGCCCGCCACGAGCCGCGCCAGCACCGCAATGGCGCAAAGGTAGGCAGCGCCACCTTCGCCCAAGGGAAAGCGCAAATAAATAGGGCCTTCGCGATTCACCGCGCGTTGCTCGTCACAAATTCCGGCTTCAGCCAAGACCAAGGCATCATCGACCGGAGTGGCGGCATTGGGATGGCCATTGGGCCAGCCGCCGATATGGCTTGTAATCAAATGCGGATGCCGCGCTTTCAAAGCCGCATCGCTCAAATACGCATCGCTTCGATCATGGATCAGCACGTCAGCGCGTGCCAGCAGCCTTTCAATGTCATCGACATCATGCAGCGCGACCGAGTATTTTGATCGGTTGTGGACGGCAAAGGCAGCACTGCCGCGCGCCAGATCGCCACCTTGGGGTTCTATAAGGACTACAGTTGCACCTGCCTCGGCGAGTAACATAGCTGCCAATTGGCCAGACCTGCCACGTGACAGATCGACTATACGCAGGCCGTGCAATATTGGTTCGGAATTGCTCATCTTTTGCACTATGAACAAAATTGACACGTCGTCAATTATAACCGATATGCTGCGCAACATTTACAGGAGCGGGAAATGCGATTCACGGGCAAAGTGGCGGTGGTAACAGGCGCGGGGCAGGGCATTGGCGAGACTTATGCCAAGCGGCTCGCGGACGAAGGCGCATCGGTCATCGTAGCTGAAATCAACGAAGCACAAGGCCAGCGCGTAGCGGACGAAATCAATGCAAGTGGCGGCAAGGCAGCGTTCGTGTGCGTCGATGTGTCGGACGAGGACAGCTGCATCGCCGCGGCTGCAAATGCGAAGGAACATTTCGGCGGTGTCGATTTTCTGGTCAACAATGCCGCGATTTTTGCAGGCATGACTTACAGTTCGCTGATGGCAATCGACCGCGATTATTATCGCAAATTCATGGACGTTAATATTCACGGTGCATTCTGGATGACGCGAGCGATTGTGCCATTAATGGCAGAACGAGGTGGAGGGGCAATCATCAACCAGTCATCAACAGCCGCCTACACATCGGGCGGCCCCGCAGCACATTACAGCATTTCCAAACTGGCGACTAACGGCCTCACCATGTCACTTGCCGCCGAACTGGGACCCGAAAATATCCGCGTCAATGGCGTTGCCCCCGGGCCAACAATGACCGATGCGATGCGTCAGGTCGATCCCAAGATTATCGAGGGCATCATTGCAACGATGCGATTGGGCCGCACAGGTACGACCGACGATCAGGCTGAAGCGGTGCTCTTCCTGCTCTCCGATGCAGCGGCGTTCATCACCGGGCAAACGCTCTGTGTTGACGGCGGCATGATCCGGCAACCATG
>JBEGPL010000035.1:0-5937 GCA_041181445.1 Pseudomonadota bacterium | reverse complement strand
CGTTCGACGCGATGGCGAAAAGCGATCGCGGCAAACCGCTGGTGCCCAAGGGACAGCCGGTCGATCTGATCGTCACGGTCACCGACTTTGTTGGTTTTGCCCAGCATCTGACGCTCAACAGCCCATCCAGCGTGACCGAGACCGAACATCGGCTGACGCTGAATTTCCGGCACGATGGCGGCGTCGGCGGTAACTTGGCCGACGTCGAATCGCTGGTGGTTGCGGCGCGGGCGACGGCCAGCTTTCCGGGGGCCTTTCCGCCGTTCACCTTGCGCGAATTCGATGCCGAACTGGCCGCGCGCGGTCGCGAATGGCCGGGCCGCGCAGCGTTTGTCACACGGCAATTGATGCCGGGGTCGGACCAGAACAACGCCGATGACCGGGTGCTGATCGACGGATCGGTGCTCGCCAATGCGCCGTTCAAGCCCGCCATTGCGGTGCTCAAACAGCGGCCGGCGCGGCGCGAGGTCGATCGGCGTTTTGTCTATATCGACCCCAAACCCGAATATCGCACCTTTTCCTTTGGGCGGCCAACGACGGATGGTCGGCGGGCCGGTCCCGGCTTTTTTGCGACGATTTTGGGCGCGCTGTCCGAACTTCCGCGTTCACAACCGATTCGCGACAATATCGACGCGCTTTCGGGCATGTCGATGCGCATCCGCCGGATGCGCCATATTGTCGACGCCATGCAGACCGAGGTCGAAGACGACGTAACCGCACTGTTCGGGCGCACCTTCTTTCTCGACCAGCCCACCCCGGCGCGGCTGGCGGGGTGGTCAAAAAAGGCGCAGGTCGCGGCGGCCGCGCGCGCGGGTTATGCCCATGCCGCCTATGGCCACCTCAAACTTTCGCAAATCGTCGAGGATCTGGCCGCGACCGCCGCGCGGCTGCACGGCGCGATGGACGACGCCGCGCGCGAAACCTGGCGCACCACGTTGTGGACGGAGGCGCGCGCGCGCGGGCTCGACCGCATCGGCGCGGCGAAGGGCAAAGGCACCAGTGCGCACGTCATCGCTTTTTTCCGGGCGCACGACCTGAGCTATCGCATCCGGCGTCTGCGCTTTCTCGCGCGCCAGCTCGACACCGCGATCGAGGCACATCTCACCGAAGGCGATCCGGCGGTCGATGCGCTGCACGAAACAATTTTCGCCGCGCTCGGGTTGTTTTTCGAACGCGAACCCGACGCCTTTCTGCACGCCAACGCGGGCGGCGCGATTCCGGTGGATGCCGGGGCATTCATCGACTGGGTCGGCCGTGCGCGCGATTTGATTGCGCTTGATACATTGGTTGAACGGCGGTTGGCGGCGGCGTTGGCGGCGCTGCCGCGCGCGCATCGCCGCATCATGTTGCTCGCCTTTTTGGGCTTCCCCTTTTACGATGTTGCGACGTTGCCGCTGCTCGAAGGCGAGGGGCACGACGAATATGACCCAATCAAGGTTGACCGGATTTCGCCGTCGGACGCGGTCGCCATCCGCCACGGCGGCGCGCGCGAGACACTGAAAGGCACGCAATTCAATGCTTTCGGTGCCTTTTTCAGCCGCGCCTACCGCGAAAATGACTATTTGTGGGGGCGGCTGCATGGCGCCGACCGTCTCGCCGATATCGTCGCGAGCGCGATTGGCGGCGGCGCGATGCTGCCGCCGGCCGAACTGATGGCGATCAAGAACCGGCTGTTCCACGCGATATTGGACGAGGAGGCCGCGCGCCTGCCCCATGTCGCGCCGCTGATCGCGCAATTGCGGGTGGAAATCGGCAGGAGATGAGCTGATTCAAACCTCACCCCGCTGCGACAAGCAAGCAAGCTCGCCCGTCTCGCTGCCCCTCCCCTGAAGGGGAGGGGGTGGCCGGCTATTCGCGCCGACCCGTCAATGCGCGTGATCGACGCTGCCATGGTCGTCGCGGTCCGCCTGCTCGGCCTTGGCGCTCCGCCGGTCGTCCGGGTCAGGCGCTGTCAGCGTCTTGTAAATGGTCTCGACAAACATATCGGCAGAAATGAACCCTTTTGCATCCACGCCATAGCCGTCGGCTGGACGCATCGCCTTGATCTGGTCCAGCGTCTTGCCCGCCCTTATCCCCGCGTCAACGCTGGCAATGGTGTCCGCGACCATGTTGCGATGGTTTTGCAAGTCGGCCTTTGTTGCCATCGCGCCATGCCCCGGGATGATTTTCGTTTTGTCATCGGCCATTGCCAGCACCATGTCGGCGGCGGTGACAAAACCCCGGACGTCGCCGCCGCTGCTGACATCGACAAAGGGGAAGCTGATTTTCAGCATGAACAGATCGCCCATGTGGATGACATTTGATTTGGTCCAGTGGATGATGCTGTCGCCGTCGGTATGTCCGGCGGGCATATGGATGACGCGCACATCTTCGCCATTGAGGTGCAACGTCACACCATCGGCATAAGTGATGACCGGCAATGCCACATCGGGCGACGCGGCCCCCGCCGATCCGTCGAAACGGGTAAAGGGTTTGCTCATCCGCACGCGCACATTGTCATGCGCCATGATGATTGCACCCGCATCGCCGAAATTCGCATTCCCGCCGCTGTGGTCGCCATGCCAATGGGTATTGATCAAAAACCTGACCGGGGTCGCGCCAAGATCGGCAACCGCCATCTGGATTTTTGTGCTGAGCGGCGCGAACTGGTCGTCGATCAGGACCGTGCCGTCCGGGCCATAGGACACGCCGATGTTGCCGCCCGCGCCAAACAGCACCGCGACACCGGGTGCGAGTTGTTCGGCCTTGACCTCTACCTTGTCCATATTTTGCGCGCTGGCCGGCAAGCTCACCGCCATCGCCGCTGTTGCCGCCATCATCCGGAACATTTTCATCGTCATCACCCCTGCTCGATTGTTCATGCGGGGAACGATATGTCGCCCGCGTCGGCCAGCATTTTCAACATGATCGCGGTGCCGCATTGCGCCGATCGTGCCTTGGCATTGTAACTGCCGTCGCTGACGAACTTGCCCGCCTCATAATGGTTGGAATAGCTCCACAGATAGGGCGTCGCGATCCCGACATTGCGATAGCCGAAGCCGTTGTAGGATTCCAGCCGGTACAGCGTGCGCGCGACGCTCCAGTCGGTTTCGCGGGTGAAGCCGAGCAGCCGCAGCGCATCCTTGGCGCTCGATTCCCAGTCCGACGGTGGCAACCATGTCGCCGGGCGCCCGGCGGGCACTTGCCGGGTGCGCTGCGTCAGCGGGAAATCGCCATTGTGCAAGTGGGCGCGAAAGTTAAAGCTCGATTCAAGCGCATGGATGACGGCGATCACGTGCCACGGCACGTCGGTGGCGATGCTCACCTTTTCATAGCGCGCCCGCGCATTGCGCAGCATCGCGACATTCCAGTTCAAACTGTCGCTATAGGCGTCGCGCGCGACCGCCGTGTCGAACAGGCGGCGATATTCATCGCGCAGCGCCGGGTAATTGCGCGCGCGGCTGAGCGGAACCGGCGCGGCGGGTTTGACGGGTTCGGGCGGCGACGCGATGACGACCGGCGCGGGCGGCGGTGGGGGCGGCGGTTCGGGCGCGGCGTCGGCGAATACGCCGCTGCCCTCGCGCGCGGCATCGACGCCGGGCAGGTCGGGGCTCAAATCGCCGTCGGCCATCATCAGCGGATCGCCGCCCTGCCCCGGCGGCAACCGTTTGAGCCAGCCGGGCACGTCATGTTCGCCGGCATGCAATTTTGCCAGCAGCCCCCCCGCCTGATCGGCAAAGCCGGGGTCAATCCGTTCGCTGCGGTCAATCAGCGTCACAAGGCGCGGCATCAGTTCGCGATAAAGCGTGTCGCCGTCGAGCAGCGCCAGCGGGTCGGGGTTGATCTTGCCCAACCGGGGAAGTTTCGATTTTGGCAGGCGGCGGATGTCGGCATCGCGCTCCAGCCGGATGACGTCGGCGACCATTGAACCCAGAAATTCGGGGACGGGCAGGTCGATGATCTTGAGCGGGCCGACGCGCAATTCGTCGGCGGCGCGGGCGGCGACCGGCAACAGCACCGCCAGCCCGACCAGCCCGGTCTGACGCAGCAGCGCACGTTTGCCCTCATCGATGCGGCTCATCGACTCCTCCAGCGTCCGGCATAACAAATGTGCGGCTAAGAGTCTCGTTCAGCGATGTAAAAAATCATGCGCGGATCAATCCGTCAGATCGTCCCACGCGTCCTTGATGCGGTCGAAAAAGCCGCGCGACTGCGGTGATTCGTCGCCGGTCTCGGTCTTGCGGAACGCTTCGAGCAGTTCCTTTTGCTCGGCGGACAATTTCATCGGGGTTTCGACGTCGATCTGGACGACCATGTCGCCATGGCCGCGCCCGTTGAGGATTGGCATGCCCGCGCCGCGCTGACGCAATTGCTTGCCCGACTGGATGCCCGCCGGAATGCGGATTTCATGCGCGGCGCCGTCGAGCCCGGGGATGGTGATTTCGCCGCCCAGCGCCGCCGTGGTGAAGCTGATCGGCGCGCGGGTGAACAATGTCGTGCCTTCGCGCTCGTACAGGCGGTGCCGCGACAGGTGGATGAAGATATACAGGTCGCCCGGCCCCGCGCCGCGCGCCCCGGCCTCGCCCTCACCCGACAGCCGGATGCGCGTGCCCTCGTCGACCCCGGCGGGGATATTGACCGACAATGTCTTGCGCGTGTCAACGCGGCCCTCGCCGCGGCAATGGGTGCACGGGTCGGCGATGATTTCGCCCGCGCCCTGACAACTGGGGCAGGTGCGTTCGACGACGAAAAAGCCCTGCTGCGCGCGCACCTTGCCGTGGCCGCCGCAAGTGGAACAGCGGTCGCTGCCGGTGCCCGGTTTCGCGCCCTTGCCGCCGCACGGTTCGCACGGCGCGGCAACATCGACGTGGATTTCGCGTGCGGACCCGGCAAAGGCGTCCTCCATGCTGATTTCCAGGTCATAGCGCAGGTCGGCGCCGCGCGCAGGGCCGCGCTGCTGGCGACCACCGCCGCCAAACGCCGAGCCAAAGATCGATTCAAAAATGTCGCCAATGTCACCAAAGTCCGCGCCGCCGCCGCCGGGCCCGCCATTCTGGAACGCCGCCTTGCCAAAACGGTCATAGGCGGCGCGTTTCTGCGGGTCTTTCAGGACTTCATAGGCTTCGCCCACCGCCTTGAAGCGCGCCTCGGCCTCGGCGTCGCCCGGGTTGCGATCGGGGTGATAGAGCATCGCCGCCTTGCGATAGGCGATCTTGAGCGCCCCATCGTCGGCGCTGCGCTCAACCTCGAGCAATTCGTAATAATCAATGTCGAGCGACATGTGCAGGTTTTTCCTCCCCAAGCGCAGCTTGGGGAGGGGGACCGTCCGCAGGACGGTGGAGGGGTGTTACCCCCCGCGCAAAACCCCTCCACCATGCTTTGCATGGTCCCCCTCCCCATCGTGCCGATGGGGAGGACGTCTTATTTCTTGTCTTCGTCGACTTCCGAAAATTCGGCATCGACAATGTCGTCGGCCTTTGCCGCTTCGCCATCGTCGGCCGCGGGCGACGCCGCCGCCTGCTGTTCCTTTTCGTATATCGCCTGACCCAGCTTCATCGCGACCTGAGCCAGCGCCTGCGCCTTTTCGGTCATCGCGGCGGTGTCACCGCCCTCGACCGCGGTTTTGGCTTCGGCGACGGCGGCTTCGATCTCGGCCTTCAGCGCACCGTCGACCTTGTCGCCATGTTCGATGATCTGGCGTTCGGTGGTGTGGATCAGGCTTTCGGCGTTGTTCTTGGCCTCGGCAGCTTCGCGTCGGACCTTGTCTTCTTCGGCAAATTGTTCGGCGTCGCGGACCATCTGGTCGATGTCGCTGTCGGACAAGCCGCCCGACGCCTGAATCTTGATCTGCTGTTCCTTGCCGGTGCCCTTGTCCTTGGCGTGGACCGACACGATGCCGTTGGCGTCGATGTCGAACGTCACCTCGATCTGCGGCACGCCGCGCGGTGCGGGGGGAAT
>JBEGPL010000034.1:0-4263 GCA_041181445.1 Pseudomonadota bacterium | reverse complement strand
CATGCCGGGAATACCGCCACCGCGCCCGAACAAGGCGCCGAGACCCTTCAACCCGCCCATCTTGCGGATTTTCTTCATCGCGGTGGCCATTTCCTGATGCATTTTCAGCACCTTGTTGACCTGTTGCACCGTCGTGCCCGACCCGTTGGCGATGCGGATCTTGCGCTTGGCACTGATGATTTCGGGCTTGGTGCGCTCCTTGGGCGTCATCGACCCGATGATCGCGTCGAGGTGGATCAGCACCTTGTCGTCCATATTGCTGGCGGCCATCGCCGCCTGCGCCTTTTTCATGCCGGGCATCATCCCCGCCAGCGCGCCCAGCCCGCCCATGCGGCGCATCTGGCTGAGCTGGCTGCGCAGGTCGTTGAGGTCGAACAACCCCTTGGCCATTTTCGCGGCCATCGCCTCGGCTTCGTCGGCCTGGATGGTTTCGGCAGCGCGTTCGACCAGGCTGACGACATCGCCCATGCCCAATATGCGCCCGGCGATGCGGCCGGGGTGAAAGGGTTCGAGCGCGTCGAGTTTCTCACCCGTGCCCGCAAACTTGATCGGCTTGCCGGTCACCGCGCGCATCGACAGCGCCGCGCCGCCGCGCGCATCGCCGTCCATGCGGGTCAGCACGACGCCGGTCAGCGCGACCTGATCGGAAAAATTCTGCGCAACCTGAACCGCGTCCTGCCCGGTCAGCGCATCGACGACGAGCAGGGTTTCCGCCGGGGTGGCGACATCGGCCACCGCCTTCATCTCGTCCATCAACTGCTGGTCGACGTGCAGCCGCCCGGCCGTGTCGAGCATCAGCACGTCAAAGCCCTGCAGCTTTGCCGCCTGCATCGCGCGGCGCGCGATTTCCACCGGCTGCTGGCCGGCGATGATCGGCAGCGTCGCGACGCCGGTCTGCGTCCCCAGCGTCGCCAATTGTTCCTGCGCCGCCGGACGATTGACGTCGAGCGACGCCATCATCACTTTCTTGCGGTCTTTTTCGGTCAGCCGTTTCGCCAGCTTCGCCGTCGTCGTCGTCTTGCCCGACCCTTGCAGCCCGACCATCATGATGATCGCGGGCGGGGTGACCGCGAGGTCGAGTTCGGCGGCCTCGGCCCCCAGCATTTCGGTCAGCGCGTCGTTGACGATCTTGATGACCTGTTGCCCCGGCGTGACCGATTTCAGCACCGTGCCGCCGATCGCAAGGGCGGTGACCTGGTCGACAAAGCTGCGCACGACGGGCAGCGCGACGTCGGCCTCCAGCAAGGCGATTCGCACTTCGCGCATCGCTTCGCGCACGTCCGCCTCGGTCAGCGCACCACGACCGCGCAACCGCCCAAAGACGTCACCCAACCGCTGGCTCAGACTGTCAAACATCGCAATCTTCCTCAATTTCGATGCCGCAAAGCAAAAAAGCGCCGGTGGGCGAAACCTCGCCAACCAGCGTCCATCCTTGGACAGCATTGCGCCCGGGACATCGAATGTCGCCGCCCCGGCACAGCCCGGGCGACCCAGCGCCTTTACGGCCTTGCCCGCCGTTTTGCAAGCTGTGCGTGCGCCGTGCGCCTTAACCCGTTGGTGACAATTGCGCGGCGATAAGGGGGTGAAGCTGTGGGGAGCGTAAATGCGACAGGATGACAAGGCGCCGGTGGAGCGCAGTGCCAATGCGGTCGCCAACCGCGATATCGTCGCGGGCGGTGTACTGACGGCGGCGGTTCTGCTGTTTGTCGGGACCGGCAGCACTTATTTCAATGCCTTGGTCAACACCGTGTCGGGCATCGGCGGCGGCACCGAACGCACGCTGGGCGCGACGCTGATCCTGAACATCGCACTGATCCTGTTCGGCTGGCGGCGCTACCGCGACCTCAACCGCGAAGTCCACGACCGGGCCGAAGCCGAACGGCGCGCCAATTTTCTGGCCGCGACCGACCCGCTGACCGGGTTCATGAACCGCCGCGCCATTCAAAGCGAGGGCAGCGACAGAATCGCGCAGGCGCAGGCGCAGGACCGACCGGTCGCGCTGTTCCTGCTCGACCTCGACCATTTCAAGAACGTCAACGATGTCCACGGCCATGCCGTCGGCGACGCGGTGCTGAAGGTCGCGGCCAAACGGCTGGAAAGCGCACTGCCGTCGTCGGCGCTGATCGCGCGGATGGGCGGCGACGAATTTGTCGCGCTGTTCAGTTTTGATCCCGCCGACAGCGCCCAGGTTGACCGGATCGCCGAAAAGCTGGTCGAAGACCTGTCCAAACCCGTCGCGCACGAAGATTTGCGCGTCGCCGTCGGCACATCGATCGGCATCGCCCGCACCGAGGATGGCTGTGTGGCCATCGAAACGCTCATGCGCCGCGCCGACATCGCCATGTATAACAGCAAGGCAATGGGGCGCAGCCGGTACAGCTGGTTCGACCCGGCAATGGAAAAGGCGATCAAGGCGCGCAACACCATCGAAACCGGCATTCGCGCGGGCATGCCTGCGGGCGAGTTCATTCCCTATTTCGAACAACAGATCGACCTGACAACGGGGCGGCTCGCCGGTTTTGAAATGCTGATGCGCTGGGATTCGCCGATGCACGGGCTGGTCGCACCTGACATCTTCATTCCCGTTGCCGAAGACAGCGGACTGATCGCCGATCTGTCGATGAATGTCATCGCCGCCGCCATGCACCACGCCAACCAGTGGGACGCGGGGCTGTCGCTTGCGGTCAACGTCTCGCCGGTCCAGCTCAAGGACCCGTGGTTCGCGCAAAAGATCACCAAGCTGCTCGTCGAAACCGGATTTCCTGCCAACCGGCTGGAGGTCGAGATCACCGAAAGCTCGCTGTTCGAAAATCTGGCACTGGTCCAGTCGATCATCGCCAGCCTGAAAAATCAGGGCATCCGGCTCAGCCTCGACGATTTTGGCACCGGGTATAGTTCGTTGTCGCACCTGCGCGCGCTGCCGTTCGACCGGATCAAGATCGACCGCAGCTTTGTGTCCGCCATGACCGGCAGCGAGGACGCCGCCGCCATTGTCGTCGCGATCGCGCGGCTGGGCGAAAGCCTGAACATGCCGATCACCGCCGAGGGCGTCGAAGACGCCGAAACCGAACGCGAACTGATCAAACTGGGCTGTGCCAAGGCGCAGGGCTGGCATTATGGCAAGCCGATGTCGCCCGCCGCGACGCGCCGGATGCTGTCCGAACGCAATCTGCTCGCCAGCGGCCGCGCCGCACCGCAGGAAGGCGGCGGCATGACCGCGTCGGCGCTCGACGACATTCAATATGAGATGGAAGGCAAGCTGCGCCGCCGCGCCTGATGCCGGGCTTCACTTGCGCGAACCCGGCCAGCCGCCTAAATGCCCGCCATGGGCGACCGCTTCATCAAGATGCACGGATTGGGCAATGATTTTGTCGTGATCGACGCGCGCACCGCGCCGGTCGCGATGACCCCGGCGCGCGCGCACGCCATCGCCGACCGGCATCAGGGCATCGGGTGCGACCAGCTCATCCTGCTCGAACCCAGCACCGCCGCCGACGTGCGGATGTGCATTTTCAACGCCGACGGCGGCGAGGTTGAGGCGTGCGGCAACGCCACGCGCTGCGTTGCGACCCTGTTGGCGCGGCCCGCGACCATCGAAACGCTGGGCGGCCTGCTCGCCACCAGTCCCGACGGCGACGGCGCCGCAGTCGCGCTCGACGCGCCCGAATTTGACTGGGAACATATCCCGCTCGCCATGCCGATGGACACGCGCGACATGCCGGTGGCGTGGGACATGCTCGAACGGCCGATGGCGGTCAATGTCGGCAATCCGCACGTCATTTTCTTCGTCGATAATTGCGACGCCGTTGCGCTCGACCAGATCGGCCCGCAGATTGAAAATGACGCGCTGTTCCCCGAACGGGTCAACGTCAATGTCGCCACCATCGTCGACACCGGCCATATCCGGCTGCGCGTGTGGGAACGCGGCGTCGGGCTGACCCGCGCGTGCGGCACCGGCGCGTGCGCCACCGCCGTCGCCGCCATTCGTTCGGGCCGCGCGGCGTCCCCCGTGCGCGTCAGCCTGCCCGGCGGCGATCTGACCATCGCCTGGGCCGAGGGCGAGGCCATCCACATGACCGGCCCCGCAACCCGCGTGTTCGAGGGCGAAACCGACTGGTCGCGCTTTGGATGAGCGCCGCCGAGGTCATCAATTTCGGGTGCCGGCTGAACATTGCCGAGGGTGAGGCCGTCCGCATCGCCGCCGCCGCCGCGTCGGACGCGGTCATCATCAACAGCTGCGCCGTGACCAACGAGGCCGAACGG
>JBEGPL010000033.1:0-6625 GCA_041181445.1 Pseudomonadota bacterium | reverse complement strand
CCGCCGAGCGTGCGTCCCGGGTCGCTGTGGCCGGTCCACTGCTATGGCATGGTCGGGGTGGGCCGCAACCTGTCGCCCGACGCGGGAACGGGCGCCGAACTCTACACCGTGATCGGCCACGCGCCGCGCCATCTGGATCGCAACATCGCGCTTGTCGGGCGGGTGATCAGCGGGATTGAACATCTGTCGAGCCTGCCGCGCGGCACCGGCACGCTGGGTTTCTATGAGAGCGAAGACGAACGCACACCGATTGTGCAGGTGCGGATCGGCAGCGAACTCGAAACCGACAAGGTGCCGCCGGCGTTCGAATATCTTTCAACCGAAAGCACCAGTTTCGCCGCCTATGCCGACGCGCGCGCCAACCGCCGCGATCCCTTTTTCCTGAGGCCCGCGGGCGGCGCGGACATTTGCAACATTCCGGTGCCGATCCGCGTCGCGCCTGCGCCCTGACCGCAAAGCCCATGACCGCCGCCGCCTTCATCGCCGCCGACTGGGGCAACACGCACGCGCGTTTCTGGCTGTGCGACGGTGACGGGCAGGTTGTGGACGCACGCAGCGCGCCAGGGGCGAAGGAAACGGCCGCTGCCGAGGGCGGCTTTTCCGCCGCGTTCGACGCCGCGACCGCCGGATGGCCCGCCGCGATCCCCGCCGTCATGTGCGGCATGGTCGGATCGAACTTTGGCTGGGTCGATGCGGGATACCGCGACGTGCCGATCGCGCTGACCGCCATTGCGGCGGACTTGTTTCGCATCGATCATGAAGGTCGCCTGATCGCCATTGTGCCGGGGATCAAGGGCATCAACGCCTTTGGACTGCCCGACACGGTGCGCGGTGAGGAGGTGCAGATGCTGGGCGCGGCGATGCTGAGCGGGCGGGCCGACGCCACCATCCTCTGTCCCGGCACGCACAACAAATGGGCACGGATAGCCGACGGCGCGGTGGCGGCGTTTCATTCGTCGGTGACGGGCGAACTGTTCGCGCTGCTCGCCGAACAGTCTATATTGGTTGCGGCGGGGGCGGCGGCGGTCAGTGCCGACAATCCCGGCTTTGCGCGCGGTGTGGCGCTGGTGCACGGGCACGGCGGGGTCGGGTTGGAAACGCTGGTCTATGCTGCGCGCGGGTTCATGCTGACGGGCGACTTGGCGGCGGGCGACACCGCGTCCTTTCTGTCGGGGGTGATCATCGGGTGCGACTTGCGCACTGGCCTTGGCGCGGCAGCGGGCGCATATGATGCGCCGATATTGTGCGTCTGTTCAGAAGAACTGGCCGAACTTTATGCCGCTGCGCTGGCGCAGTTTGGCCGCACCAGCGCGCGTGTCGCAGGCGACGATGCGGCGCTTGCGGGACTGACGGCGGCGTATCGGGCTTTGACCTGAAACATCGTTTTGGATCGGGCGACATGCATAGGCCCGTTCGCCCTGAGGAGGGCTTGAAGCCACAGGCTGAAAAGCCTGTCTCGAAGGGTCAAAATATTGCGCAGCCGCGCAAGGTGGTTCGAGACGAGCCATCGCTTCGCTCAGTCGCTCCTCACCACGAACGGGTGTGGGGCGATTCGATATGGGCGGAACCAGCGCTAGCGCTCCACGCTAACGCCCCACCAGCGCCGCCGTCGCAATCCGCCCGCCGCCGTCGCCGCTGGTCAATATGTCGGCATCGAACAGCTTGCGGAACCGCCCGGCGATCATCGTGTCGTTGGCAGGCGTTTCGGCGACGATCTGCCCCCGGTCCATCCACAATATGCGGTCGGCAAACTGGACAGCCAGATTGATGTCGTGCAGCACCGCCAGCACCGCCGCCCCGGCGTCGGCGCGGCCACGGATCAGCCGCATCGACGCGATCTGATAGGCGGGGTCGAGCGCGGCGACGGGCTCATCGAGCAAAAGGACGGGCGTCTGCGCGGCAAAGACCCGCGCAAGCGCCGCGCGGGCGCGCTCACCGCCCGACAATGTGTCGATGGTGCGCGTCGCAATCGCGCCGCACCCGGTTTCGGCAATTGCGGCATCAACGGCGCGCTGGTCTTCGGGCGACAGGCGGCCGGGGCTGGCGCCCCAGGCATAGCGGCCAAGTCCGACCATGGTGTCGACGCGCACCGGCCCGACCGTCTCGTCGCGTTGCGGCAAATAGCCGATGGCGCGCGCGCGCGCGGCGGGCGGCATCGCGCGCGCGTCGCGGCCGTCGATGGTCACATGACCGCTATGCGACAATTGACCAGCAATTGCGCGCAGCAGGCTGGATTTGCCGGCGCCATTGGGACCGATGACCGCGACCAGGTCGCCGCCATACAGGCCAAGGTTGCAGCCATCGAGGACGGCGGCGGCGCCGCGCCGTGTGGCGGCGCTGGTCAGGTCGCGGGCGATCAGCTCAGTCATCCCGGTCCCCCTGACTGCGCAGCGCGATATACAGGAACAACGGCGCGCCAAACAGCGCCGCGACCACGCCCAGTTTCAGCTCGGTGGTGGTCGGCAGCAGGCGGACGAGCATGTCGGCGCCGACGGTCAGCATCGCACCGACCAGCGCCGACGGCAAAAGCGCGCGGCCCATGACATGGCCGACGCGTGCCTTGACCAGATGCGGCGCGACGATGCCGACGAAGCCGATTGCCCCCGCCAGCGCGACCGCGCCGCCGACGGCAACGCCGGTCCCGCCGATGACGCGCCAGCGCAGCGATCGCAGGTTCAGCCCGTGCGCTGCCGCTGCCGCCTCACCCAGCACGAGCAGCGACAGCCCGCGCGCTGCGCTCAGCATCAATGCCATGCCGACGGCAATGAAGGGCAGCGCGGCGGCGCAATCGTTCAGGCTGCGGTTGGCGACCGACCCGAGCGTCCAGTTGATCATGTCCGACAGTGAAAAAGGGTTGGGGGCAAAATTGAGCAGCAAGGCCATCAACGCCCCGGCAAAGCTCGACAGGCCCACGCCCGCCAGGATCAACCCGTTGATGCCCGCCATGCGCCGCGCGAACAGCGCCGCCAGCGCCGTCGCGATCAGCGCGCCGGTGATCGCGCCCGCCTGCACCGCCATCGGCGCGGCGGCGGCGATCCCGAAATAAAGCGTCAGCGTCGCCCCCAGCGTCGCACAGGCCGATACCCCCAGCAGGCCGGGTTCGGCCAGCGGGTTACGCGTCAACCCCTGAAGCGCAGCGCCCGCCATGCCGAGCGTTGCCCCGACCATGGCGGCGGCGATCAGGCGCGGCAGGCGGATGTCGAACAGGATCATCGCCGACGCATCGTCGCCGCGCCCGGTGACCGCGCCGATCAGCGGCGCTGCGTCCATGCTTTGCGGACCGATGGCCAGCGCCGCCAGCATCAGCACGAGCAGGGCGCTGGTCAGCATCGCGATGAAGCCGGGGCGGGGCAGGGTCATGCCGCGCTGTCCCGCGCCAGCGCCGCAACCGCATTGCCGCCCAGCCAGTTGCCGCACGCGACCCACGCGCCGGGGACCTGCGTCTCGGGCACGCCCTTGAGCGCGCGTGCCAGCGCCGGATGCGCCGCCGTCGACCAATGATCCTGACGATATGCGGGCGAATCGTAAAAGGCGCGCAGGACATGGCTTGGTGCGGTGCGGGTCAGCGCCTCCAGCGGCAGCGACCCCCAACCCGGTTGCGTGCGATAGCTGGCATAGCCCGCGCTGCGCATGATGTCGGCCACAAAGCTGTCGGGGCCGGTGGTGACGTCGCCGGGGGTGATATAAAGCAGGGAGCCGCGCGGGTGCCCGTCCCGTGCCGCTGCCAGTTGGCCATCCATGCGCGCCGCCAGCCGTGCGGCAACCGCCGCGCTGCCGAGTGCATCCCCCGCGCTCAGCAATTCGCGCCGGGCGTCGGCCAGCGTTGCGGCATAGCCCAGATCGACCACCGTGATGCCGTGCCGCCGCAACTGACCGGCCAACGCCGGACCGCCGCCATAGCTGCGCACGACGGTTGCAGGGTTCAGCGCCAGAATCGATTCAAGGTCGGGGCGCACCACTGGCAAACCGCGTGCAAGTGGTCCGGCGTGGCGGGCGTCGCTCGCCGCCTCCGGCGACACGGCGCGGATGTCGCTGCGGTCAACCAGCGCCAGCATGGTCTGGTCAGCGCAATAATCGATGCTCACCACCCCGCCGTGCTCCCGCTGGGCTCCCGCTGGCGTGCAGGCGGCGACAAGCAGCAGGGGCAGCAGCAGGGGCAGGGCAGCGGCGCGCATCACAGGTCCCAGCTGATCCCGGCAAACACCGATCGGCCCGCCGTGCCATAACCCGCAACCGTCTGATATCGGGCGTCAAACAGGTTCTCCACGCGCGCGAACAGCTTGAGATCATCCATCAACGGATACTGAACCCGCACATCGACCAGCCAATAATCGTCCAGCCGCACGCTGTTGGCGCGGTCATCATAGCTCGCCCCACCATAGCGCAGCGCGAGCGAAACATCGGTGCCATAATCGGGGCTGCTGCTCGCCGCCCAGGTCAGCGTGACGTTGGCGCTGTGGCGCGGCCGACGGGCGAGGGCATTGCCAAACAACGGCGATCCGGCGGTCTGATCGCGCGAATCGACAAAGCTATAGCTGGCATCCAGATCGATATCCTCGGCCAGATTGATGCCGGCAACGACTTCGACCCCCTGTGCCCGCGCGCGGTTGATGTTGTCATAAGTGCCGTAAAAGCGGTCGCCGGTGGCGCAGATCGTGGGGCCGTCCGCGCCGCATGATACGAAATCGATCAAATTGCGGCTGTCGCGACGGAACAGCGTGACGCTGGCGCGCCAATGATAATCATAACCCCGCGCGATGCCGATTTCATAAGAGCGCGCGCGTTCGGGGGCGAGGTCGGGGTTGCCATAGGCAAAGGGGTCGGCCGACAGCTGGAACAGGGTCGGGGCCTTGAACCCCTCACGCACGCTGGCGGTCAATTTGAGTTTGTTCGCCAATTCCCAGCCTGCGTCGGCGGCAAAGGTTGTCGCGCCGCCGAAATCGGAATGATCGTCATGGCGGACGCCCGCCGTCAGCGACAGTGCGTCGCTGGGCTTGCCAAGCGCCATGGCATAGCCCGACGTTACATAGGTGCTTTGCCGATCATAGCCAAAGGAACTGCCGGTCTTGGACCGGCTCCATTCGCGCTCGACGCCCGCCAAAATGCGCAGGTCGGTGCGGTTCCACCCGCCGCCATAGTCGCCAATCGGGGCCCAATCGAACGCGTAACTCAACCGTTCGCTGCGCCCACGCGCCGAAAAGCTCGGGTCGCTGCCAAATGCGGGGTCAAAACTGTCGCGGTTGACGTCGGCGATCCCCAGCGACAGGCTGTGGCTGAACCCCGATATCGTGTCGAGACTGTCGGCGACATGTTCGATGGTCACGCCGCCATAGGTTTCGCGGCTCGTCTGATATTCGTCGGTGTCGGCAAAGGCATAAAGCGGCGCGGGATAGCCGTCGAGGTCGGTGCGGCTGTCGCTGAACTGGGCGAAACTGCGCAACTTGATATCGTCGGTGACATCGTGATCGCTGCTGAAATTAGCGGAATATTGACGGAATCCGTCCGGTTCAGTGCCGCCTGCTGCGCTGCTGAAGCCATCGCTGTTGGTGTAACCCGCGCCAAATGCATAGTTTCCCAGTGGCAGATCATATGTGCGCAGCTGCACCGACGCGCGGCGTGTATCATATGCGCCATATTCGGCGCTGATCCGCCCTTCGGTCGGATCATTGATGTTCGCCGATGCGCGCAAAGTGGTGATCGCGACCACGCCGCCGATTGCCTGACTGCCCCACGCCAGACTGTTCGCGCCGCGCAGCACCTCGATCGTGTCGATGCCGCCGATCATCAGCGTGCCGAAATCAAAACCGCCGCCGGGCGACGACGGGTCGGCGACGCGCACGCCGTTGATCACGACCAGCGTCTGTTCGGCCTCTGCGCCGCGGATGCGCAGCCCGGTAAAGCTGCCGGGCGCGCCGTTGCGGGTCATGGTGACGCCGGGGGTGCGCGCCAGCAGGTCGGCGACCGCACCATTTTGCGCGCGTGCCAGATCATGTTCGCCGATGAAAGTGATCGCGGCGTTGGCCTGCGCTGTGCCCAAAGGCGTGCCGGTCACGGTGATCAGCGCCGTACCGTCCATAAAGGCCCGGCCTTCGTCGATGATGATCGGGTCGCCGGTCGATTCGATCGCGTCGGACGTGCTGCTGTCTTGCGCACAGGCAGGGGCGGCGGCGATCAACGCCGTGCCAATAATCAATACGGTTTTCACTTGATATCCTTTCATAACGACACACTCCAAATGCCGTTATTCAGGACGAATCCCGTCCGCATCGGTGCACCCCGCCCGCGCGAAATCCGGCGACACGGGGCAGGTCTCCTGGCTCCCGGGTCAATGCATCCGTGCCGTCTTCCCAAGGGTCCATCGGACCTTCAGTGACAAATTGGCACGGCCACTCGCCGGTTACAGTTGCGGGGGCAGCGCCGGTGTTTCACCGAACTTCCCTTTTCATCCCCGTCGCCGGGGAACCCTGTGTCTGGGCAGCGCCATAGACCGGGTGCATGGCGCGATCAACCCGCTTGCCAAAGCACAGCCCTCCCCCTTTGCGGGGGAGGGTTTTCGGTATGGCGCGGCGTCAGCCTGCGTTGGTGGACGCGTCGGCCGCGACCGGCTTGTCCTTGCTATAGGTGA
>JBEGPL010000032.1:0-4170 GCA_041181445.1 Pseudomonadota bacterium | reverse complement strand
CTTATTTAGTTGCAGTAGGCAGAAATATATCACCCAACGGACCAACGAGATTCGTTTGAAAGCTTCAAATCGTTGGTTCGTTGGTGCGTTGGGTGAATTTGTTATTGAGCGGATCGCTTCGCGATGGAAATGACATTGCCTGCATCATTGGCGGCAACACGTGCGTAAAGGCTGGCCATCGGCTCATCCTCGACGACAAACTCCTCGGTCTCGCCAAAGCCGTTAAATTCGGTGCGCAACGCGCAGCCATAGGCGCCGAGCATGCCGATTTCGATATAATCGCCAGCTTGAACGTCTGCCGGGAGCATGAAGGGCCCTGCCATATGGTCCATGTCGTCGCAGGTCGGGCCATAGAAGCTGAACGGCAGCAGCGCCGCGTCGCTGGCCGCACTGCGCAGCAACGCGACCGGAAAACGCCAACCGACGTGCGCGGCGTCGAACAGCGCGCCATAAGCGCCGTCGTTGATATAAAGCTCATCACCGCGCCGCTTTTCCACGCGCACGACCAGCGAGCTATATTCAGCGGCGAGCGCGCGGCCCGGTTCGCACCAAAGTTCAGCCGAATAGCTGATCGGCAGGCTTTCAAACGCGCGGTGGATCGTGTCGAAATAGGCGCGCAGCGGCGGCGGCTCCATGCCGGGATAGGTTGACGGGAACCCGCCGCCGACATCGATGATGTCGACCGTGACCGATGCCGCGACAATGGCGGCGCGCACACGCTCCATCGCGGTGGCATAAGCGTGCGGCGACATCGCCTGGCTGCCGACATGGAAACAGATGCCGAGCGCGTCAGACGCCTGCCGCGCCGCCATCAACAAGTCGGCGACATCGTCGGGCTCCGCGCCGAACTTTGACGCGAGGCTAAGCTTGCTGTGGTCCGACGACACGCGCAGGCGGACAAGCAGGTTCAGGTCTGCCGCACCGCCGGTGGCGCGAACAATCTTGTCCAGTTCCTCCATTGTGTCGAGCGAGAAGGTGCGCACGCCGTGGACCGCATATGCCTCATGGATTGCGGCTTCGGGCTTGACCGGGTGCATGAAGCACAGGGTTGCATGCGGCAGAGTCGCCGCCGTCAGACGCACTTCGGCTATCGACGCGACGTCATAATGCGTCACGCCGCTGTCCCACAACACGCGCAGCAGGTCGGGCGACGGATTCGCCTTGACCGCGTAAAGCGTCTTGCCTGGGAAATGCGCGGTGAAAAATTGTGCCGCACGCCGGGCCGCGTGGGGGCGGACCAGGGTAACGGGTTCAACCGGCGAGGACTGACGAATCAGTCCAAGGGCGCTATGATGATTGTGCAACGCAAGGGACCCCCAAAAATAACGGTAAACGACAAGGCTGCCTTGCGGTTATTGGAAGTCCCCCTGGGGCAGCGGAGAGCGCATATATGGGGAGGGGTCCCCCCTGTAAAGACCCTTTGCGCAAAGCGCCGAAATCGCGATCAACTCATGCCATCACGGCGGGTATCACTCGGGAAAGACATATCCTTGCGCGTTGTCGACAATATCGAGCATTGCGCTCAGATTCTTGCGCAAATTCATAAAGGTGACCCCGTCGTCCAGGATGACATAGCGGGTGAAGCCGACCGTCTTGCCTTCCTTGTCCCACCATGCCGAAAGCGCGGCTTCGTTCAGGTTCGACGCGTTGGTGCCTTCGGTGGTCACGGTGTCGTCGGAATCATAGCGTACTTGCATCATGATTCCCTGACACCCCTTGATTGTGCCGACGTCGCACGCGGTGCCGATCAAAACGAAAACCAGCCCGTCGGTGGTCTTGCCGCGCACACTGGGGTTCTCAAAGGGGTGCATCTCGTCAATGACATGACCTTCGGCGCTTATGATGGCGGCCATATCGGCTTCATTCACCGAAGCATAGATGCGCCCCGCCGGGATATTGTCGGCAGCCATTGCTGGCGTGATACCGAACAACGCAAACGCCGCCAGCGTTGCGAAAGCGAGTGTCTTCATGGTTCCGTTCCCCCTACCACGCGAGTCGCACCTGAAGCTATGCCTGCGCGGCGGCGGAGGCAAGGCCCTCAACTCAGCCGGGACTTGAAGTCGGCATAACCAAATTCGCGCACGCAGCGCAGCGAGTCGTCGGTGCTGTCCCACAGCCAGATCGACGGCAGCGGGACACCGTTGAACATGTTGGTCTTGACCATCGAATAATGCGCCTGATCGAGGAATGCGAAGCGCTGGCCGATGCGCGCTCCGCCCGGCAGGCGGTAATCGCCGATCACATCGCCCGCGAGGCAGGAAGGGCCGCCAAGGCGCACAGCGGGGCCGTCATCTTCCTCGGCGAGCATTGCAGGACGGTATGGCGCTTCGATGACGTCAGGCATGTGGCACGTCGCACTGATGTCGGCGATGGCGATGGGCATGCCATTGTCGAACAAATCGAGGATTTCGCCGACCAATATCCCCGCGTCGAGCGCGATCGCTTCGCCGGGCTCGATCATGACGTCGCAGCCGGTTTCGGCGCGCACCGCCCGCAAGAAATCGACCAGTTCGTCGACCTGATAATCGGCGCGGGTAACATGGTGGCCGCCGCCGAAATTGAACCATTTGAGCTGGCCGAAATAGGGGGCAAGCGCCGGGCGCACGGCCTCCCACGTGCGGGCGAGCGGCGGGAAATCCTGCTCGCACAGCGTGTGCATGTGGATGCCGTCGATGCCGACCATATGCGCAGGCGCCAGTTGGCTGATGGGAAAGCCAAGGCGGCTCATCGGCGCGGCGGGGTCATATTTCGCGACCTCACCCTCGCTGTGTTGCGGGTTGAGGCGCAGCCCGACGTCAAACACCGCGCCGCCCGCGCGCGCCGCGTCCAAAAGGGGCCGGAAGCGTGCATGCTGGCCGGGTGAGTTGAAAATGACATGGTCGGACAGGCGGCAGATTTCGGGCAGGTCTTCGTCTTTGTAGCCTGCGCAATAGGTCGCGACCTCGCTATGCTTGCCCGGCGCTGCATATTCTTCCCGCCCCAGCCGCGCCTCATACAGCCCCGACGCACACACGCCGTCGAGATGCGCGGCCACTGTGGGGCCAAGCGACCACATTGAAAATGCCTTGAGCGCGGCCAGCACCTTCGCCCCCGACCGTGCCTTGATGTCGGCGAGGATGGAAAGGTTTGCGCGGACTTTCGCGGCGTCGACGACGAACGCGGGCGAAGGCACGCGGCTGAGGTCAAAATGGGCAAACGCGCCCGGGTCGCCGGCTTTGGTTTCCATTCTTATGGCTCCGATTTTTGGTTCACGCAGAGACGCAGAGGAGGCAGAGGAGGCAGAGGAGGCAGAGTCTGCGTCTCTGCGAGAACCAAAAGAGTCAAAAACTCAACGGCTCGTCCAGTTCCTTGACCTGCCACGGCAAGCCCTGCGTGCTTAGCATCGCCATGAACGGGTCGGGGTCCATCTGTTCCATGTTGAACACGCCGTCGCCTTGCCACGCCCCGGTCACCATCATCGCCGCGCCGATCATCGCGGGGACGCCCGTGGTGTAACTGACCGCCTGGTTGCCGGTTTCGGCGTAGCATTCTTCATGGTCGCAGATGTTGTAGAGGTAGAGCGTCTTTTCGCGGCCGTCCTTGCCGACACCGGTCGCGATGACGCCGATGTTGGTCTTGCCCTTGGTCGTCGCACCGAGCGACGCGGGTTCGGGCAGCACGGCCTTGAGGAACTGGAGTGGGACGATCTCGACGCCGTTGTAGATCACCGGATCGATGCGGGTCATGCCGACATTCTGTAGCACGGTGAGATGCTTGATATATTCGTCGCCGAAGGTCATCCAGAAGCGCGCGCGTTTCAGCTCGGGCAGGTGGGTGGCGAGGCTTTCCAGTTCCTCATGATACATGAGGTACATATTTTTCTCGCCGACGCCTTCGAAGTCGAAAGCGACCTTGGTCGAGAGCGGTGGCGTCTCGATCCATTCGCCATTCTCCCAGTGCCGGGCGGGGGCGGTGACCTCCCGGATATTGATTTCCGGATTGAAGTTGGTGGCAAAGGCCTGGCCATGGTCGCCACCGTTGCAATCGAGGATATCGAGCGTGTCGATGCGGGCGAAATGATGCTTCTTCAGCCACATCGTAAATACGCTGGTGACGCCAGGATCGAAGCCCGAGCCGAGCAGAGCCATGCGACCGGCTTCGGCGAAGCGGTCCTGATAGGCCCATTGCCAT
>JBEGPL010000031.1:0-7884 GCA_041181445.1 Pseudomonadota bacterium | reverse complement strand
TCCCCGCGGCGGCGATGAAAAAAGCGGGCAGGCGCCCGGCGTGCCGCGCAAGAATGATCGCCGCTGCCGCCGCATCGGGCGCCGGGCACGCTTTGGTCGCGAACGGCCCCTTGAACGGATGCGCCAAGTCGAGCGCCGGGTCGGCCAGCGCGACCGCCGCCGCGACGCCGCCGTCGAAACCGGCGATGCACACAGGGCCGGGCGCGGCTGCGGCACGTTGGTTGGTGAGCTTGAGCGTCGCCGCGCGCTCCCCCGAAATCAGCACATCGGCCGCGCCGGACGCGAACGCCGCCAATGCAGCGTCATCGGCGCCCTCAACCGGCAACAACAGCAGTGCGCCGTCGGCACCCGATATGCGCACCGGCCAGCCGCGCCGCACCGCATCGACCACGCGCGCGGCGTCAAGTGCATCGGGCGCGGCGTCCGCCATCAGATGGCGAACTCGGTGACGATGGGGATATGGTCCGACGGCTTTTCCCAGCTGCGGCACGGTTCGTGAATGCGGTGCGCCACCGCAAGGCGCGCGGCGCGCGGGCAGGCCCACATATGGTCGAGCCGCCGACCGCGGTCGGACGCCGCCCAGTCGGCCGCGCGGTAACTCCACCATGTGTGCAGCCGCTGCGGCGCGGCGTGGAAGTGACGGCCAAGGTCGGTCCACGCGCCTGCCGCCTGCAACCGCGCCAGCGCGTCGACCTCGACCGGCGTATGGCTGACGACATCGAGCAGCGCCTTGTGATTCCAAACATCGCATTCGAGCGGCGCGACATTGAAGTCGCCCGTCAGCACGGTCGGATGCGCAAGGTCCGCCGCCCAGCCGGTCATCCGGCCCAGAAAGTCCAGCTTTTGGCCGAATTTGGGGTTGGCGTCGCGGTCAGGCACGTCGCCGCCCGCCGGAATATAGACATTTTCGATGCGCAGCCCGCCGGGCAGCATCGCGCCGATGTGCCGCGCCTCGCCATTTGCCTGCCAGTCGTGGCGGGCGATGTCCGCCAGCGGCACACGGCTGACAATTGCCACGCCATGGTGCATTTTTTGACCGTGGAGCGCAATATGGTCATAACCCAGCGCGCTGAACGCGGCGCGCGGGAACAGGTCGTCGACGACCTTTGTTTCCTGCAGGCACAGCACATCGGGCGCAGCGTCGCGCAGAAAGCGTTCGACGATGCCAATGCGCGCACGCACGCTGTTGATGTTCCACGATGCGATTGTCAGGCGGGTCATGGCATAGGCGCATGGCATGGCCGCCCCCGAAAAGGAAGACCCCCGTTCCAGGGGCGGTGGAACGGGGGTCAATGGTCAGCGTTCGTCACGCTTTGCATGAAGGCACCGAGTCCGGATCAGGGCAACAGGGGGGAAACCCGATTCGGCGAAGTCCGGCGCCTTCATTGTCGTAAATAAGGCGTGCCGTCTGTCGCCAAGCTGAACGAAATCGCCCGTTGGGCGCGCGTCAGCGTCGTTGCACCGGGCGCGGGTCTTTCCACTTGAACGCCGAATCGGCGACGGCCACGTTGAACCGCTGGTCGCTGAGGTCGATGCGCGTGCGGTTGTTCTGCGAATCGAGCGCCACCCAGCCGCGCAGCCGCAGCCCCGCCGGCGCCGACCCGTCGCGGGTGAACACCAATGTGATCATGCCATATTCAGGACGTTTGGCGTCGCGCACTTCGACGCTGATGACGTCGGGCGCGCGCGTCGGTTGCAGCTTGGCAAAGCTCGCCAGATTGCGGTCGGGGTCGAGCAGCGCCGACAGCGGCGAATTTTTGACCGGCCAGCGTTGCACCTGACGCACCTCATAATCGATCAGGGTCAGCGAATTGCCGTCGGCGACGATCAGGAGCGGCACGCCCTTTTGATATTGAAAGCGGATCTTGCCGGGTTTCTTCAGCGTCAATGTGCCGGTCAGCCGCTGGCCGTTGCGGTCGATCTGGGTAAAGGCGGCGATCATCGACGTCGTGCCGCGCAGATGCGCCTGAACTTGCGCAAGTTGAGCGGCGGCATCGTCGCTTTGCGCCCGCGCGGACGGCTGCGGCGTGAGCGCGGTGCCAGTCACGGCACCGATGGCGAGCGCCAGAACGGCAAAGGGTCGGTAACGGGTCATCGGATTTCCATCGTTTTCATCGGCACGCGTCTGAACAAGCGGGTTTGAATGGACGCTGAACTAGCGCGGCTGGCCATATTGGTCGAGCAGCACGTCGCGGCGGCCGACATGGTTGGGCGCGCTGACCAGCCCGTCCTCCTCCATCCGTTCGATCAGCCGTGCCGCGCTGTTATAGCCGACGCGCAATTGGCGTTGCAGCCAGCTGGTTGACGCCTTTTGGCTTTCGATCACAATCTGGCGGGCCTTGCTGTACATCCGGTCTTCGGCGCTGTCCTCGCCCGTCGGTGCGCCGTCGAGGGCAAAGCCGCCGTCTTCCGGTTCCTCGGTCACCGATTCGACATAGTCGGGCTGGCCCTGACCGCGCCAGTGATCAGCAACGCCGCGCACTTCGTCGTCGGACACGAAGGGGCCATGGATGCGCGTCATCTGTTTGCCACCGGGAACGTACAGCATGTCGCCCTTGCCCAGCAATTGTTCGGCGCCGCCCTCGCCCAAAATGGTGCGGCTGTCGATTTTGGACGTGACGTTGAAACTGATCCGCGTCGGCAGATTGGCCTTGGTCACGCCGGTGATGACGTCGACCGACGGGCGCTGCGTCGCCAGGATCAGGTGGATGCCCGCCGCGCGTGCCTTTTGCGCGAGCCGCTGGATCAGAAATTCGACCTCCTTGCCCGCCGTCATCATCAGGTCGGCGAGTTCGTCGACGACGACGACGATCTGCGGCAGGATGCTGTAATCCAGCGCTTCTTCCTCATACACCGGCTGGCCGGTGTCGGGGTCGTAGCCAGTCTGGACGCGGCGGCCGAGCGATTTGCCCTTGGCCAGCGCGGCGCGCACCTTGTCATTGTAACTCGCCAGATTGCGCACCGACAGGCTGGACATCATCCGGTAGCGATCCTCCATCTGTTCGACTGCCCATTTGAGCGCGCGAATCGCCTTTTTGGGTTCGGTCACCACCGGGGCGAGCAGATGCGGAATACCGTCATATACCGACAGTTCGAGCATTTTGGGGTCGATCAGGATCAACCGGCACTGGTCGGGGGTCAGCCGATAAAGCAGCGAGAGGATCATCGCATTCAGCCCGACCGACTTGCCCGATCCCGTCGTCCCGGCGATCAGCAGATGCGGCATCGGTGCCAGATCGGCGATGACCGGGTCGCCCGAGATATTCTTGCCCAATATGATCGGCAATTGCCCCGACTGGTCCTGGAACGCCGCGCTGCCGATCATTTCGTGGAGCACCACCGCCTCGCGCTTGGCGTTTGGCAGTTCGATGCCGATCACCGTACGGCCCGGAATGGGCGCAATACGCGCCGACAGCGCCGACATGTTGCGGGCAATATCGTCGGCCAGATTCGACACGCGGCTGGCCTTGGTCCCCGGCGCGGGTTCGAGTTCGTACATCGTGACGACGGGGCCGGGGCGCACCGCCGTGACCACACCGCGCACCTGAAAATCCTCCAGCACCGATTCGAGCAGCCGCGCGTTGCGTTCCAGCGCCGCCTTGTCGATCACCGGACCGGACGTGGCCGGCGGCGGCGCCAGCAAATCGAGCGACGGCAGTTTGTAATTGGTGAACAGGTCGGCTTGCGGCCGCGCTTTGGGCTTCGACGCCGTCGGTGGCAGTGTGCGGTCACCGATTTCGGGCGGCGCACGCTCTTCCGCCTGCGCGCGCGGGCGCGGCAGAATTGCGCGGGCGAGCAGCGAGGGTGGCTTTTCGGCCCCGGCGGCGACTATCACCGGCGGCGGCGGCGCGCCGTCGGTATCGCGCTGGAACAGCGACCAGAAGGGCCGGTCGATCCGCAGGCTGCGCCACGCGAGCATCAGGCCGACGATCAGCAGCGCCAGAATCGCGCCGATCCGCACAATCGCCGCCCAGGGTTCGGCGAGCAGCGCCATCGCGCCGGTCAGCGCGCGGCCGGCGACCAGCGCGACGATGCCACCCCATCCTGCGGGCATCGCAACATTGCTGTCGGGCGCCCACAGTTCGGCGGCCAGCCCGATCAGCAGGATGGCAATGACCGCGACGAGCAGCTGGCGTTTCCACAGCGGCTGCGCCGCGCCCTGCCACAACCGCCAGGCAAAGACCGCGCCGAGCGGCGCGAGCAGCAACACGCCGATGCCGCCGACAAAATAGAGCGCGTCGGCGATCCACGCGCCGCCACTGCCCATCCAGTTGGCATAGGGGCCGCCCGCCGCCGTGTGCAGCGCGGGGTCGGTACCCGTATGGCTGACCAGCGCGAGCCCGACAAACAGCGTCACCAGCGCCAGCACCGCCGCCGCCGCCAGCACCGACATGCGCGACAGGCTCTGGCGGAACATCACCCGCCAGTCCGTCTTGCCCGTTTGCGCCCTGCGACTTGCCATTTTGCCGTGAATCCACCGTCATTTGCGCCGACGCGGCCCCGCGCGCGTCGATCGGCGCCGATATGCACATGCGCGCGACTCGCCGTCAAGAGTCCCGCCAAAATCCGCCGCTTTCGTCCCCGCGCTTTCCTTTGCCCGCACTTTCCTTTCATCGTCGCAGCTTCTATGGCGGCAACCATGGCAACACCGCAGACATATGATGTGCTGATTTCGGGCGGCGGGCTGATCGGCCAGACGCTGGCGCTCGCGCTCGCGCGCCACGGGCTGACCAGCGCCATCGTCGACCCCGCCGACCCGGCATTGGCCATCGCACCCGATTTTGACGGCCGCGCCACCGCCATTGCCAGCGCCGCATGGGCGATGTTCGATGCCATCGGGCTGGCCGACCGGCTGCGCGCCGGGGCGTGCCCGATCCGGCAAATATGGGTCAGCGACGGCCTGAAACCCGGCGAGCTTGATTTCGTCCCGGCCGAAGACGACGGCGCGCTGGGCCAGATGGTTGAGAATCGCGCACTCCGCCGGGCACTGTTCGACGCCGTGCGCGCCGAACCGGCGATCAGCCTGTGCGCGCCCGCCGCCGTCACCGGGCGCCGCATCGACGATCATGCCGCCGTTCTGACGCTGGCCGACGGGCGCGTACTGCGCGCACCGTTGTTGCTGGTGGCGGAGGGTCGCCGCTCGCCAACGCGCGACGCGCTGGGCTTTGCCGTGTCGCAATGGTCATACCATCATCACGCGATCATCGGTGCGATCAGTCATGCCGACGCGCACGACAATATCGCCTATGAAATCTTTTATCCCGCCGGGCCTTTCGCGCTGTTGCCGCTGGCCGATCTGGCCGATGGTCGCCACCGGTCGGCGTTCGTGTGGAGCGTTGCCGCCGACGACGGCCCCGGCCTGATGAAACTGGGCGACCGCGGCTTCACCGCCGAACTGGCACAACGCATGGGCGGGATGCTGGGCGACATTGCGATGATCGCGCCGCGCCAGTCCTATCCGCTCGGCTATCACCGCAGCGCCGTGATCACCGCCCGGCGCGCCGCGCTGGTTGGCGATGCCGCGCACGGCATCCACCCGATCGCGGGGCAGGGGCTCAACCTGGGGCTGCGCGACGTCGCCACGCTGGTCGAAGTGCTGGTCGAAGGTGCGCGCGCCGGGCTGGACCTGGGCGATGCCGCGCTGCTCGCGCGTTATCAGCGTTGGCGCGGGCTCGACAGCTTGCTTGTTGCCGCCGCCACCGACGGGCTGACCCGCCTGTTCGGGGTGCGCGGACGGCTGCCGTCGGCCGTGCGGCGGATGGGGTTGGGCGCGGTGCAGCGGATGCCCGCGCTCAAAAGCTTTTTCATGAACGAAGCGCGCGGCGAAACCGGTGACCTGCCAAAATTGCTGACCGGCGAATTGGTTTAGGGTTCACGCAAAGGTCACTGCAACGTCACGCGCCCGCCATCGTCATTGTCGCGGCGGCCGAAAAACTGCATCAGCTGGACGGCCAGGTCGGCGCGCAGCGAAATTGTGTCGGCTTCCAGCAACGCCTGTTTCGCCGCCGGGTCGAATGGCGCGATCTGGCCGATGGCGTTGACAAAGGTGGCGTCGTCCAACTGGCTGACCGCGCCCCAGTCGATTACATAACCCTGACCCTCGGCAAAGCGCTTTGCCTCGCGTTCGACCGATGCGCGTTCGACGCTGGACAGGACGTCGTCGGCGTCGGCGTCTTCGACATCGGCCTCGACCTGGCGAAAGGGGGTGACAACATCAAGTTCGCGCACGACGCGGAACCGCGCCTCGCCCGCCAGCACCAGATTGAACCGGCCATCGTCGAGCGCTTCGATATCGGCGACGCGGCCGACACAGCCGATGTCGAACAGGCCGGGCGGTTCGCGGCTTTCGTCGCCGGGCATCTGGCGCGGCTGGATCATCCCGATCAACCGGTCGCGCGCCATGATGTCCTTGACCATCGCGCGGTACCGCGGCTCGAAAATGTGGAGCGGCATTTGCAGACCGGGAAACAGCACCGCGCCGGGCAGCGGAAAAATGGCGAGGCGGCGGCGCACCATCAGCCGAACAGAATCAACGACAGGCGGCGGCGCTGGGCCGCGACCCACGGATCTTCCAACCCGACGGCTTCGCACCGGGCGAGCAGCTTGGCGCGCGCCGCTCCCTCATTCCAGTCGCGGTCGGCGGCGACGATGTGCAGCAGATTGTCGGCGGCATCGTCGCGCGCGCCGCCCGCAAATTGCGCGGCGGCCAGGTCAAAGCGCGCACCATGATCATCGCCATCGGCGGCAACCCGCGCCGCCAGCGCCGCCGTCTCGCCCGCGTCGGGGGCTTCGCGCGCCAGCGTCAGTGCGCTGCGTGCCTGCGCCATGAGCGGGTCCTTTGCGACATCCGCAGGCAGCAGCGCAATCGCAGCCTCGGCGCCGTCAAGGTCGCCCGCCGCGACCAGCGCACGGACCAGTCCCGCCTGCGCCGCCGCATTCTCAGGCGCCATTTCGGTGATCTGCGCGAAAATTCCCGCCGCACGCACCGCGTCGCCCGCATCCAGCACCTCTTCGCCCATCGCGATCAGCGGCGCAATTTCCACCGCGCGCGCGCCCTCCTCGCTTTCGACCGGCAACTGTTGCAGCAATTGGTCGAGCATCGCTTTCAACTGACCCTCGGTCCGCGCATTGGTCAGGTTGGCGACCGGCTGCCCCTGGAATATCGCATAGACGGTGGGGATCGACTGGACCTGAAACTGGCTGGCGATAAAGCGGTTCTCGTCGACATTGACCTTGACCAGCAACACGCCGCGCGCCGCATAATCGGCGGCGACTTTTTCCAGCAGCGGCGTCAATTGCTTGCACGGGCCGCACCATTCGGCCCAGAAATCCAGGATCACCAGCTTGGTCATCGACGGCGCGACCACGTCGGTGCGGAACGCCTCCACCGCTTGCTGTTCGTCTGCGCCCAGTCCCAAAGTCGCCACGGTCACATTTTCCCTTGCATCCTGCCGCGCCGCACCGGCGCGCATCCGCCCCCAATGTGGGGCGTCGGCGCGCCGATGCCAAGCCCCAAAGCAGCGCGCGGCCACGCGAATCGTGCAGCGGAAATTTGCCGGTGGGCGCGGGGCGAACTTTGGACTTGCCGCTTTGCACCGCCGATGCTAGTTGCGCGCCCCTGCCCAAACCGGTTTGGCCCGCGTGCCGCCGGACAGCGCCAGAGCGGGCGTAGCTCAGGGGTAGAGCACAACCTTGCCAAGGTTGGGGTCGAGGGTTCGAATCCCTTCGCCCGCTCCAAGTTTTACCGAAATCCCAGAAATCTACGGCGAACCGACAAACAGACGGTCTTCGAAGAGCGTTGTCTCCACAAAGCGTCTACACAACGATGCCCGTGATGGTCGCTCAAGGCCGCAAATATCCTCGATAAATCGTCATGCTGGCGTC
>JBEGPL010000030.1:0-6728 GCA_041181445.1 Pseudomonadota bacterium | reverse complement strand
CTGGGCGTTCGAGGGCGGCCATTACGCAATTGCCTGCGACTATCGACTGGTTATCGACAATTTGATGGACCTGACGCACGAAACCCATGTCCACGCAGGGTCGATTGGTCAGCCCGAACTTGCGGCGACGCCGATGGACACGCGAACGACGGAAGACCGCGTCTTTGTGACGCGCTGGATCCCCGATATTGATCCGCCGCCATTCTGGAAGGGCGCGCTCGGCAGGGAAGGGCGCGTTGACCGTTGGCAGATTTGTGAATTTATTCCGCCGTCTGCGGTGATCATTGACGTCGGCGTGGCGCCGGTCGGCGCGGGTGCGACAATCGCGCGCCATGACCAGGGTGTCCGTGGCTTCGTTATCGATGTCATGACGCCGCAGGATGCGACAAACACGCATTATTTTTGGGGAATGGCGCGCAATTTTGCAATTGACGATCCGGGCTTTGGCGCGCGTTTCAAGGCACAGCAGGGGGTCGTTTTTGCCGAAGATGTTGAGATATTGGAAGCACAGCAACGTTCGATCGCGGCCAACCCCGCGCAGAAGTTGGCAGCCTATGCCATTGATCAAGGGGGCGTCCGTGCGCGCCAAATGATCGAACGTTTGCGTGACAAGGAGCGCGGGGCATGAGCGCATTCACGCCGGATGCAGACTGGCTGCCCTTTCACCCGCACCCCAAGTCGCCGGACTTTGTCCTGCCACCCGGCGCGGTCGATGCGCATTGCCATGTGTTCGGGCCGGGCGACGATTTTCCCTATGCGCCCGAACGCAAATATACGCCGTGCGACGCGGGCAAGGATGCGCTGTTCGCGCTGCGCGATCATCTGGGCTTTTCGCGCAATGTGGTGGTCCAGGCGACGTGCCACGGTGCCGACAACCGCGCGATGGTTGATGCGCTGCGGGCGTCGGATGGCCGCGCGCGCGGCGTCGCGACGGTGCGGCCCGATGTTTCCGACGCCGACCTCGCCGACATGCACGACGCGGGTGTCCGCGCTGTTCGTTTCAATTTCGTCAAGCGGCTGGTCGACCCAAAGCCCGACGCCTATTATCACGACATCATCGCACGGATTGCGCCGCTGGGCTGGCATGTCGTCGTCTATTTCGAGGGCGAAGATTTGGCCGAACGCTGGGATTTCTTTACGTCGTTGCCGACCATTGTCGTCGTCGATCATATGGGGCGGCCCGACGTGACACAGTCGGTCGATGGCCCTGCGTTTGCCCGATTTTTGACCTTTATGGCGCATGACAATGTCTGGGCCAAAGTGACCTGCCCCGAACGATTGTCGAAAATGCCGCCGCCTGACTATGCCGATTTTGTGCCGTTCGCGCGGGCCGTCGTCGCACGCTTTCCCGACCGCGTGCTGTGGGGGACCGATTGGCCGCACCCCAATCTCAACATGGTTGGTCACATGCCCGACGATGGCGCACTGGTTGACTTGATCCCGGCCATCGCGCCGACGGCCGACCTGCAACGCCGCCTGCTGGTCGACAATCCGATGCGCCTTTATTGGGGGGATGCGCGATGAACGAGGATATTCACGCCTATCTTGCGGCCTTTGACGATATTCCCGGCACGCGGGTGTTCACCGTCGCGCGGGCACGGCAGGGCTATTGGCTGAACCAGTTTGCGATGAGCCTGATGAAAGCGGAGAACCGCGCACGGTGGACGGCGGATGAGCGCGCCTATCTGGCCAAATGGCAACTGACCGACGACCAGAAGGCGGCGGTGCTGGCGCGCGATTATAACCGGATGCTCGACCTGGGCGGCAACATCTATTTTCTGTCAAAGATATTTTCAACTGACGGCATCAGCTTTGCCGAAGCCGTATCGACGATGACCGATATGAGTTTTCCCGAATATCGCGACATGATGATGAACGGGGGACGTTCGCCGAAGGGCAACCGTTCGATCGCCGCGAACCGCGCGGACGAAAACGATCAGCGCAAGCAGGAAGGTCAATAAAATGGCGCGGATCACCGCCGGAGTCGGCTCCAGCCACGTCCCGCTGCTGGGAGTCGCGGTCGATCAGGGAAAGACTGGTGACGATTATTTCGGCCCGATCTTTGCGGGCTATGAATGGACCAAAGCGTGGGAGGCCGCGCAAAAGCCCGACGTCGTCATTCTGGTTTACAACGACCATGCCTCGGCCTTTGACGCCAATATCATTCCGACCTTTGCCATCGGCTGCGGCGCAAATTTCCGGCCGGCGGACGAGGGCTGGGGCCCGCGTCCCGTGCCCGATGTCGTCGGGCATCCCGACCTGGCGTGGCACATTGCCCAATGCCTGATCCTCGACGATTTCGACATGACGATCATCAACGAGATGGATGTCGATCACGGTCTGACCGTTCCGCTGTCGATGATGTTTGGCACGCCCGATGCGTGGCCGTGCAAAGTCATACCGCTGGCGGTCAACGTCGTCACCTATCCCGTCCCGTCCGGCAACCGCTGCTGGGCGTTAGGGGAGGCTATTGCGCGCGCGGTGGACAGTTTTCCCGATGACCTCAATGTCCAGATATGGGGAACCGGCGGGATGAGCCACCAGCTTCAGGGGCCACGCGCCGGGCTGCTCAATCGCGAATGGGATAATCGATTCATGGACTTGCTGGTCGGCGATACACAGGAAGCCCGCGCCATTCCGCATATCGAATATCTGCGCGAAACCGGCAGCGAAGGAATTGAAATGGTGATGTGGTTGATCATGCGCGGGGCGCTGGGGGCGAAAACCCGCTGCCGCCATCGCCATTACCACATCCCGTGCAGCAACACGGCCATTGGCCATATGGTATTGGAACCTGTGACATGAGGATAGCATTGGCCGGAGCCGGCGCGTTTGGTGAAAAGCATCTCGACGGATTGAAGCTGATCGAGGGCGTCGAAATCACGTCGATCATCAGCCGCCGGATCGAGCAGGCCGAAGCCACCGCGCGCAAATATGGCGCAAAGCATTTTTCGACCGAGCTCGACGATGCGCTGGCGCGCGATGATGTCGACGCGGTGATCCTGTGCACGCCGACCCAGATGCACGCGGCGCAGGCCATCGCGTGCATGGCGGCCGGCAAGCATGTCCAGGTCGAAATACCGCTGGCGGACAGCTGGGCCGATGCCCAGGCGGTGCTCGAAGCGCAGCGTTCGACCGGGCTGACCTGCATGGTTGGGCATACACGGCGGTTCAACCCCAGCCACCAATATGTCCATGACCGGATCGTCGCGGGCGAATTCGCCGTTCAGCAAATGGACGTGCAAACCTATTTCTTTCGTCGGCAAAACATGAATGCAAAGGGTGAGGCGCGCAGTTGGACCGACCATCTGTTGTGGCACCATGCCGCGCACACGGTCGACCTGTTCGCCTATCAGGCCGGACCGATTATTCGGGCCAACGCGGTGCAGGGGCCGATCCACCCCGAACTAGGTATCGCGATGGACATGTCGATCCAGTTGCGGGCACAAAGCGGCGCGATCTGCACGCTCTCGTTGTCGTTCAACAACGACGGACCACTCGGCACTTTTTTCCGCTACATCGGCGACACCGGAACCTATATTGCCCGATACGACGATCTGGTGACGGGCCGCGAAGATCCGGTCGACGTTGCGCATGTCGCGGTGTCGATGAACGGCATCGAACTGCAGGATCGCGAATTTGTTGCCGCAATTCGCGAAGGTCGCGAGCCGAATGCGAGCGTCCAGCAAGTCTTGCCCTGTTACAAAATACTGCATGACCTGGAGCAGCAGCTTCAGTGATGAAGACGCAGGTCGCCATTGTCGGTGCGGGTCCGGCGGGGCTGTTGCTTGGCCATCTCTTGCGCGCCGAAGGTGTCGACTGCGTCATCGTCGAACGCGCGTCCGCCGACTATGTGCTCGGCCGCATCCGCGCGGGCGTGCTCGAACGCACGACGACGGACCTGCTCCACCGGCTGGGGGTCGACGCACGGTTGAACCGCGAAGGTTTGTTGGAGGAAGGCTTTTGCCTGGCCGATGGCGAGCGGATGATCCGCATCGACACCTATGGCCTGACCGGCCAGCATGTCACCGTTTATGGCCAGACCGAAGTGACCCGGGACCTGATGGACGCTGCGCCCGCGCGCGGACTGGAGGTGATATACCAAGCCGGGGACGTCGCTCTGCACGACATTGAAAGCGACGCGCCCTATGTCACTTATGTCAAGGACGGCACACCGGGGCGCATCGATGCGCGCTTCGTTGCCGGGTGCGATGGCTATCATGGTCCCTCGCGCGGCGCCATTCCGACGGGCGTGCGCCGCGAATATGAACGTGTCTATCCCTTTGGCTGGCTGGGCATATTGGCCGATGTCCCGCCCTGTCATGACGAGTTGATTTATGCCAATCATGCGCGGGGTTTTGCGCTGGCGTCGATGCGGTCGAAAACGCGGAGCCGCTATTATATCGACGTCCCGCTGTCGGCAAAGGTCGACGACTGGCCAGACGACCGGCTTTGGGACGAACTGACGATCCGGCTGGGCGATCGTGCCGCCGCCAACCTGACCCGCGGTCCGGCGATCGAAAAGAGCATCGCGCCGCTGCGGTCATATGTCTTTGAACCGATGCGCCACGGCAGCCTGTTTCTGGCCGGCGACGCCGCGCACATCGTGCCGCCAACGGGCGCCAAGGGTTTGAATCTGGCAGCATCCGACGTGACTTATCTGTCCGACGCGCTGATCCGCTATTTCGGCGCGAACGACCATGACGCAGTCGCAGGCTATTCGACCAAGGCGCTGGCTCGGGTGTGGAAGGCAGAGCGTTTCAGCTGGTCGCTGACCAAATTGATGCACCGCTTTCCCGACGACGGCCCGTTCGAGCGCGCGATGCAGGTCGCCGAGCTTGACTATATCGCCAACAGCGTGGCAGCGCAGACGAGCATCGCCGAAAATTATGTGGGATTGCCGCTTTGACCTTTGCCCGCCGGACAATCAATGGCCGCCCGATCAATCCCGTCGGCCTCGGCTGCATGTCGCTCAGCTGGGCCTATGGGACGGCGCCGTCGGATGACGACGGTGTCAAATTGCTCCACCGCGCCCTCGACCTGGGTTATGATCATTTCGACACCGCCAATATCTATGGCGGCGGGCACAACGAGACTTTGGTCGGCCGCGCGCTCGCGGAAAACCGCGACAAATTCTTTCTCGCGACCAAGATGGGGATTGTCGTTGATGGCCCCAATCGCGGCATCGATTGTTCGCCCAACGCGATCCGCGCGTGTGTCGATGCGTCGCTGCAACGGTTGAAGACCGACCATGTCGACCTTTATTATATGCATCGCTATGACTCCAAGGTGCCGATTGCCGACAGCGTCGGCGCGATGGCGGATCTGGTGCGCGCGGGCAAAATCGGCAGCATTGGTCTGTCCGAATGGTCGGCGCCCCACATTCGCGAGGCCGCCGCCGTGCACCCGATCGCGGCGGTGCAGACCGAATATTCGCTGTGGACGCGCAATCCCGAAATTGCGGTGCTGGACGCCTGCCGCGCGCATGACATTGCCTTCGTCGCCTTTTCGCCTGTTGGGCGCGGCGTGTTGGCCAATGGTGTCGCCGATCCGGGGGACTTGCCCGAAACCGACCTGCGCCGCCGGATGCCGCGCTTCGATGCTGACAATTGGCCGCGCAATCGCGCGCTGATCGACCATTTTGTCGCGCTTGCCGATGCGGCGGGCGTCACCCCGGCGCAATTGTCATTGAGCTGGCTGCTGTCGCGCGGCGACAATGTCTTGGCCATACCGGGGACGGGGAATGTGTCGCATCTGGATGAGAATATCGCGCAATGGGACTGGCGCTTACCCGACGATCTGGCGACCGTGGTTGGCGGGTTGATCAATCAGCAGACCGTGTCGGGCCACCGTTATCCCGACATCATCCGTCGCTCGATTGACACCGAGGATTTTGTTTAGGGTCGGCTTTCGTCAATCACCGGGTTGGTCAGCGTGCCGACGTCGCCCACCGACACTTCGACAACATCGCCTGCCTGCATGTACAGCGGCGGCGTGCGCTTGTCGCCAACGCCGCCCGGCGTGCCGGTGGCGATCACATCACCCGGTGCCAGCGGGGTAAAGGCGCTGCAATAGGCGATGATCGCTGCGATATCCCAGATCATGTCGCTGACCGGCTGATCCTGCACCAATTGGCCGTTGAGCCGTGTCTGAACCCTTTGACTGCCGATGTCGGCGATTTCGTCGGGCGTGACCATCGCGGGGCCGAAACCGCCCGTCGCCGGAAAATTCTTGCCCGGGGTGAACTGGATATTGTGGCGTTGCCAATCGCGCGCCGACGCATCCATGAAAACGGCATAGCCGGCCACATGGTCGAGCGCGTCGGCAGCGGATATGGCCCGCCCGCCCTTGCCGATGATGATCGCCAATTCACCCTCATAGTCAAATCGGTCGGTCGCGGCGGGCTTGATCAGCGGCGCGCCGGGTCCGACCAGCGTGTCGGCCCAGCGGGTGAAAATCGCCGGATGCTCCTTTTGGTCGCGGCCGGTTTCGGCGACGTGCGACGCATAGTTCAGGCCGACACACAATATCTTGCCCGGATCGGGGATGACGGGCAGCAATCTTACGGCCGCCAGCGGATATGCCGTGCCACCATCGGGCGCGACGGGGCCGCCCGCCTCCAGCGCCGCCATTAGCGATACAGGGCCGCCGCCGCTGCCATAATCCAGCACATCATCCTGGACGATCTCGCCAAAACTGGCGGTGCCGTCGGGGCGAAGAAAGCTCAC
>JBEGPL010000029.1:0-7284 GCA_041181445.1 Pseudomonadota bacterium | reverse complement strand
CGCCAAGACCGAGGCCGACACGAAAGCGGAAGGTGAGAAAAAAGCCGAGGGCGACACGGCAGCAGCCCCCGAGGCCAAGCCCGATGCCGCTCCGGCAGCAAAGGAGTCCGATGACGCGGGGAATTGAGCGAAAGCCCCACGCCTGTCGATCAGGCAATCCCCAAAATCTTGTGCGTTTGCAGCGAAAGTCGCCACGCGGGCCGCGCCAGCACCAGTTCGACGCACGCCGCGCGCGTTGCCACATTCGCTGCGGCATCGCCCATGTCCATCGGCTGAACCAGATGATGGGCGAAATCGAGCGCGCCCAGTGCGTCAACGTCGCTGTCTGCTTGCGGCCACACCAGCTTCAGCTCGTCGCCCGACATTTGCACCAGCGTCGACCCCGCCTTTGGGCTTATACAGATCCAGTCAATGCTGCGCGGGACCGGCAGCGTCCCATTGCTCTCGATCGCGATTTCGAACCCGGCGTCGTGCAGTGCGTCGATCAGCGCCGCGTCGACCTGTAACATAGGTTCGCCGCCGGTCAGCACGACATAGCGCCCCGCCGCGCCATCACCCCACAACGCCGCCGCCGCCGCCGCCAGTGCGCCCGCGTCGGCAAAACGCCCGCCGCCCGGCCCATCGATGCCGACAAAATCGGTGTCGCAGAATTGGCATGCTGCTTTTGCGCGGTCGGCCTCGCGCCCCGTCCACAAATTGCACCCGGCAAAGCGGCAGAACACCGCGCGGCGGCCCGCGCGAAGCCCCTCGCCTTGCAGGGTCAGGAACATTTCCTTGACGCTATAGGTCATGGCTGCGTTGCATAACGCGTCGGATCGGGCAATTCCGCCTCGGCAAAACCCTTGGCGCGCAGGCGGCAGCTGTCGCACGCACCGCAATGGTCGCCAGCGGGCGTGGGGTCATAACAGGACCAGCTGAGCCCGGCATCGACACCCAGCCGCGCCGCTTCGCGCACAATGTCGGCCTTGGTCATCGCGATCAGCGGCGTTTCGAGGCTGATCGCGCGGCCCTCAACTCCTTCGCGCGTCGCCAGCGCCGCCATCGCCGCGAACGCCGCGATAAAGTCGGGGCGGCAGTCGGGATAGCCCGAATAATCGAGCGCGTTGACCCCGGTATAGATTGCCGTCGCACCGCGCGCCTCGGCCAACCCCAGCGCGAGGCTCAGGAAGATACTGTTGCGCGCGGGCACATAGGTCACGGGGATGTCGTCCCCGACCCCATCCTTGGGCACGTCGATGTCGGCAGTCAGCGCCGATCCGCCGAAACGGCGCAGGTCGATGGGCAGGATGATATGTTCGATTGCGCCCAGCTTTGCTGCAATCCGCGTCGCCGCCGCCAGCTCGACCGCGTGGCGCTGGTTATAGTCGATGGTCAGCGCGATCACGTCCTGCCCGCGCGACCGCGCGATGGCGGCACATACGAGCGAATCGAGCCCGCCGGAGAGCAGCACGACGGCAGCAGGCGCCGCTACAGGATTTTGGGCCGAGTCCATGCGCCGTCCGCTAACCGCTCCGCAGCCGCACGGCAACCATTCCCAAACAAAATGGGCCGCGTCCAAGGGATGCGGCCCAAGTCAAAGGGAGTATGCATGATGAAATCAATACACAGACACCGGACTACGGACATATGGTCAACAAATGGTTAACGGCGGTCAAGGTGCGCTGCAGGCTGCGCCGCGCCGCGCCTCGAACGTGCGCGAAAAGGGCATGCCGCCCGCGATGCCCTGAGTGTCGATCTGGACCAACCGATTGGTTTCTTTACGGATTGTCGTGCGGCCATGACCCGCGCCGGGGCAGGTGTAATGAACCGTCACTTCGGTCGCGCCATCGTCGATGACATAGCGCGAACAGGTCGCGCGCGGGTGGATCAGCTGGATCATCGCGCGGGCATCGCCCACACATAGCGCCTTGAAGGGTTCGCGGCTGTCGCGGTCGACCAGCGACCATTGGCCCTTTTCGAGGCCGTCGAGCATAGCGAGCGTCGGCGCTGCAGCAGGCGCGGCAAAGCCCGCAGTCGCCCACAGCGCGCCTACGCCCAATATCCACCGTGATGACATCAATCGCTTCATCGCACTTTCCATAATGGTGTGCGACCCGTTGCCTGCAACCTATGCGGGCCGCCCCACGCGATCAAGTCCATACTGCAAAGCAGCAAAACAGGGGATGAATGGGAAAGGTAAATGGAATGGGCCCGCTTTTTAGGGTTCGGACCCAATAGAAATAGGATCAAGGCGTCAAAATGGCGAAGATATCGAAGGAGAATGGCCGCCGTCGGGCAGTCATTCTGCCCGCGAGGTCATTTTGCTTTGAGATCGAAGCCATTTTGACGTCCGAAGGATTTGACCCATTTTGCCCATGGCGTCGTTGGCAAGCGCCCAAAATATGACAATATTCTGGTCACTTGCCGCCTAGCCCTGAGCAAAATGGCCTCAAACCTCGATGCTATTTCTATTGGGTCCGAACCCTAATGCGTCACCAATTTCGACGCCTCAATCGGGAAGATCCGCGAACAAAAGGCGCAATCGACCGCGATGACACCCTGATCATCGGCCATGTCGGCGCGGTCGGCGTCAGGAAACTGGCGCAGCACGCTTTCGAAATGCTCGGTGCTGCATCGGCACCCGCGCGTCAGCGCCTCGCCCAACTCGACGCGCACTTCGTCTTCGTGGAACAAACGCCACGCCAGCATGTCGAGGCCAATCGCCGGGTCGGTCAGTTCGGCGGTCGACAGCGTCCGGACAATCGCCAGCGCGTGCTCCCATTCGGGGTGGTCGTGGCGCACATGCAGCCGGTCGCGGCCGACCTCTCCCTCGGGCAGATGCTGGACCAGCAAGCCGCCGGCCAGGCAGCCCGCACCCTTGTCGTGCCGCACGCCAACGCGGAGGAAACTGGGGATCTGTTCGGACTGTTCAAAATAATGTGCGGCGGCGTCGGCAAGCCCGTTGCCCTCCAGCGGCACAATCCCCTGATAGCGTTCGCCCGACGTCGCCATGTCAAAGGTGATCGCGAGGAACCCCTGCCCGAACAAAGCAAACAGTGACGGTTCCGGCCCCACCGCCGCCAGCGCCTCGGCATCGAACTTCAAATAGCCGCGCAGCTCCCCCACCTTGTAATCGGCGACCAGCAATTCGACCGGACCGCCGCCGGTTTGCGCCTGGAGCGTCAATTGCCCGCCCGCTTCCTTCAGTGTCGATCCGAGCAACGCCGTTAGCACCAGGGCTTCGGCCAGCAGCCGTTCGGCGACGGGCGGGTAGCGGTGCGCCGACAAGATCGTGTCGAGGAGCGGGCCCAACCGGACAAAGCGCCCGCGCACATGCCGCGCGGCGATGGTAAAAGTCAGTGGCTGGTCAAAGCCGATTTCAATTTCGTCGCTCACAATTTGTCAAAACACCAGAGAAGGACCGATTTCTGTGCATCGACACGGTTTGCGGCCTCATCCCAGACGCGCGATTGCGGGCCGTCGATCACCGCGTCGGTGACTTCCTCGCCGCGATGCGCGGGCAGGCAGTGGAGGAACAGCGCGTCGGCCTTGGCCCCCGCCATCAACCGGCCGTCGACTTGATAGGGCATCATCGCCGCGACCTTGTTGTGGGCATGGTCCTGTCCCATCGACACCCAGGTGTCGGTGACGACCACGTCGGCGCCAGCGGCGGCTTCGGCGGCGTCGCGCGTCAATGTGATTGTCACCCCCGCCGCGCGGGCGCGATCAATAAAGCCCGTGTCGCTCTCATAGCCCTGCGGCACGGCGATGCGGACGTTGAACTTGAACATGCCCGCCGCCTCGACCAGCGAATTGAGCACATTGTTGCCGTCGCCCAGCCACGCGATCTCCAGCCCCGGAAGTGACCGGCCCTGTTCGACCAGCGTCAACATGTCGGCGACGATCTGGCACGGGTGCGACAGGTCGGTCAGGCCGTTGATCACCGGGACAGTGGCGTGCGCCGCCATCTCCTCGATCTTGGCATGGTCGTCGGTGCGGATCATGATCGCGTCAACATAGCGCGAGAGAACGCGCGCGGTGTCGGCCACGCTTTCACCGCGGCCGAGCTGCATCTGGTCTGCCGCCATGACAATCGCGCTGCCGCCCAGCTGGCGGATCGCCATTTCGAACGAAACGCGGGTGCGCGTGCTGTTTTTCTCAAAAATCATGCCGAGTACATGGCCCGTCAGCGGCGCGTCAGCGTCAACCTGCCCCTTGGGCCATCCGGCCCGCGCCGCCTTGCGGTCGATCGCGTCGGCCAGCATCGCCGCGACAGCATCGCCGCCAGCGTCGGCCAGATTCAGAAAATGTCGGGTCATGCCGGGGTTGGCGCCGCATAACTCGCCGCGCCTGCCGACAATTTCTCGATAAAGGTCGCGATATGGCCATCGTCGATGTTGAGCGGCGGCACGATGCGCAGCGTGTTGTCGCCCGCCGCCACGGTCAGCAGCCCGTGATGGTCGCGCAGATGCGCCACGAAATTGCGCGTTTCATGGGTCATCATGATGCCCAGCATCAACCCCCGGCCGCGCACGCCGGTAAACAGGTCGGGATAATTGCCGATAAATTGTTCGATCGCGGCGCGCAGTTTTTCGCCGGTGCTGCGCACATGTTCCAGAAAATCGTCATTGGCGACGACGTCCCAAACCGCCTGCCCCGCCGCCATCGCCAGCGGGTTGCCGCCATAGGTCGAACCGTGCGTGCCAACGGTCATGCCGCGCGCCGCATGTTCGGTGGCCAGGCACGCGCCAAACGGAAAGCCGCCGCCGATGCCCTTTGCACTCGCCATGATGTCGGGGGTGATGCCATAAAGTTCGTGCGCGTAAAGTGCGCCGGTGCGCGCGACGCCGCATTGAACCTCATCAAGGATCAGCAATATGCCGTGCTCGTCGGCCAGCCGCCGCAACCCCTGCATGAACGCGTCTGACGCCGGGCGCACGCCGCCCTCACCCTGGATCGGTTCGACCAGAAATCCCGCCGTCTTTGGCCCGATGGCGGCCTCGGCCCCCGCCAGATCATCGAAATCGACATAGACAAAGCCGTTCAGCAGCGGGGCAAAGCCCTTGTGCATCTTATCCTGATTGCTCGCCGAAATTGTCGCCATCGTCCGGCCGTGAAAGGCATTCTTGAAGGTGATGATCTCAAAGCGATCGCTGCCCGCCGACTGGTGGAAGGCGCGCGCGGCCTTGATCGCGCACTCAACCGCTTCGGCACCCGAATTGGTGAAGAACACCGTGTCGGCAAAGGTCGTGTCGACCAGCCGCTGGGCAAAGGCCTCGCCCTGCGGGCTGCCATAGAGGTTCGACACATGCATCAGCGTCGCCGCCTGATCCTGGATCGCCTTGGTCAGGTGCGGGTGGCCGTGGCCGAGAATATTGACCGCGATCCCCGCCGCAAAGTCGAGCGCGCGCGTCCCGTCTTCTGAAATAAGCCAAGCACCCTCGCCGCGCACCGGGCGAAAGCCGCACCGGGGGTAAACGGGCATCAGCGGGGTGATCGTCATCTTTTGGTCCTTTTTGCATGACCCGCTTTCATCAGGCCAAAAAGCGAAAAGCGGCCCGTCGGGGCCGCCTTGGCAGAAATCGTCTATAATGCTGCGGACGTGAGGGCGCAACACCCGGCGACGTGGCCGCGTCAGTCTTTGTCCCGCTCATCGACGTCGGTCCATTCGGCGTCGATAATCTTGTCATCGCCGCGCGGCCCCAGTTTCGGCGCACCGGGCGCAACCCAGCGGCGGAACGCGACATAGGCCAGCGACCCGAGCAGCAGGAAAAGGACAATCTTGGCCATAACAAAGCTCCCGGCGCGGATCTTGGCCGCATGTGCCCCTGCTATGATACGCGGCGTGCGGCCACGCAAGCGGGTGTTTGCGACAATTTATTCATCGCCGGGTTATGTTTGCCGCGCTAGGACTGGCGCTCCTAGCGAAGGCAATGTCCCCGATGTTCAAAACAGCCCGCACTTTCATCGCCGCAATTGCCCTTGTCCCCATACTCGCCGGTTGCGGCGGCGGCGGCAGTTCGGCGCCGCCGGTGACGGTCACGCCCACCCCTTCGCCCACGCCGACTCCCACCGCCGACAAGTGGGCGGCGGTCAAGGCAGAGGTCGACGGATTTTCAGTGAGCAATGTCGCGCTGATCGTCGGCAATGCGTCGGGCGTACGATTGCGGTATGAGCGCGGCGCGTTCAAGCTGACCGACACGCATCTGGTGGCGTCGGCGTCAAAGATGATGGCGGGGCTCACCATCCTGAAAATGATCGAGGACGGCCAGATGTCACTCGGCGACAATCCGCAAAAATACTTGCCCTATTGGACGACGAGCGCCGCCGACCCGCGCAGCCGCATCACGCTGGCGCAATTGCTCGCCTTCACGTCGGGGTTCAACGCGTCGGACACGCCGAGCGGTTGCATCAGCAACGCCGCCACGACGCTCCAGGCCTGCGCGCAGGATTATTATACGCAGGGCATCACCAGCACGCCAGGCGCGAATTTCTTTTACAGCAACGGCCATCTGGAAATTGCCGGGGCCATGGCCGAAGTTGCGGGGAGCAAGTCGTTTTCGCAGCTCTATCGCGACAAGGTCGCCGTGCCGCTGGGGCTGGGGCCGGTCAGCGGGATCAATTTCCCGAGCGCCGCCAATCCGCGCATTGCGGGCGGCGGGTCGTCGACCGGCGATGAATATGCCAAGATGCTGGACGGCGTGCTGACCGGGCGCCTGCTCAACGCAGCCAGTGTGGCGACGTTCCAGACCGACCAGACCGCCACCGCAGCCTTTTCATTCCGCCCGAGCGCCACGACGCAGCTTGGCGACTGGCATTATACCACCGCATCGTGGCGTGAATGCGATTTCAGCCCCTATGACAGTCGCTGCGCCACCGGCAAGGGCATCATTTCCAGCCCCGGCGCGTTCGGCTGGACCCCGTGGATCGATTTCGACAATGGCTATTACGGCCTGATCGCGATGGAGGAAGGCGCGGCCAATGCCGCCAATATCAGCGTCCAGCTGGAACAAAGGCTGCAACCGATGATCGTCGCCGCGCTCGCGGCTGGGGGGTAAATTCTAACGCGGGTGCCGCATCGCAAAGGCCGGCCAGCTTTCGACGCTGCCTTGTCCCATTTGTGCCTCCAATATGGCGATCGCCTGATCGACTTCGGGCCCGGCCTGCCCGGTTGCCTGCGCAAGCTTTAATCCGGTATAAAATGTGGTCGGATATTCGGTGGTATATTCATAGATACGCGGATCATTGACCGGCTTGTCAAAGCTGTACCAGCGTTGACGGGCGATGTCATCGGGCAGACCGATT
>JBEGPL010000028.1:0-9389 GCA_041181445.1 Pseudomonadota bacterium | reverse complement strand
CTGGTCGTCGTCGCCGTGGTCGCGGCCGCGCTGGGCTATGTGCTCGCCGCGTTCGGCTGGCGCTATTTCATCGCGCGCAAACGTCGGCGGCGGCTCCACAAAGCCGACCAACGACGGCTGGCTTCGACAAGCGACGCTGGTTCCAATTGAAACCGCGCGTGTTTCGCCTGTAAAGCAGGTCGCATCTTGCGCGCGGGCGACGGGTCGCTGGCGGCGCCATAAACGGGGAGCACATCATGACCAATATTTTCACTTCGCGCCGTGCGTTGATCGCGGCGCTGTCGGCTTCGACCGCGCTGCTGTCGGGCTGCGCCGCGACCGGCGACGCGGCGAGCGCATCGGCCAAGCCCGCTGCCGCCGTCGCCGAAGCGCCCAAGCCGCAGCTTGGAACCTTTGGCTTTGATGCGACAGGCATGGACACGACCGTGCTGCCCGGCGACGATTTCTATGGCTATGCCAATGGGGTGTGGGCGAAAAACACGGTGATCCCCGCCGACAAATCGAATTACGGCATGTTTGGCGCGCTCGACGATTTGTCGAAAGACCGCACCCGCGCGATTCTGGACGATGCCAAAACCAATCCCGCCAGCAAGATCGGCCGCGCCTATGCCGCCTATCTTGACGAAGCGCGTGTCGAGGCCATGGGTTTGGCGCCGATCCAGCCGTGGCTGGACCGGGTCAAGGCGCTGTCCAGCAAGGCTGACTATCCCGCGCTGATGGCGGCGGCGGACCGCAACGGCGTTGGCGGCCTGATCGGCGGCTTTGTCGGTCAGGATGACAAAAACCCCGACGTCTATATCTATTCGATGGGGCAGGGCGGCATCGGCATGCCCGATCGCGACTATTATTTGAAGGACAGCGAGCGTTTTGCCAAGATTCGCGCGGCATATCTTGTGCATCTCGGCAATGTCCTGACGTTGGCGGGTGAGCCCGATGCCGCGGCCCGCGCGCAGGCCGTCTATGACCTCGAAAAGAAGATCGCCGAGGTGCATTGGGACAAGAATGACAGCAGCGACGCGACCAAAACCTATAACAAGATGACGCTGACTGAACTGGCGGCGACCGCCCCCGGTTTCGATTTCACCGCATTTGTGCGCGGCATCGGCGTTCAGGAAGACAGCGTGCTGGTCGCCCAGCCCAGTGCCTTTGCCGCGATTGCCAAAATCTATGCCGCCGCCGATGTCGCGGTGCTGAAGGACGCGATGATCATCCGCAGCATCGACGGCTATGCCGGGGCGCTGCCCGACCGTTTCGCCAAGGAAGCCTTTTCCTTCTATGGCACAACATTGTCGGGAACACCCGAAATGCAACCGCGCTGGAAGCGCGCGGTCGATTTCACCACCGGCACGCTGGGCGAAGAGGTCGGCAAGGATTATGTCGCGCGTTACTTTACCGCCGACACCAAGGCGAAGATGGACGGGCTGGTGAAAAACATCCTCGGCGCCATGGGCCGCCGCATCGACAATCTGGGCTGGATGCAATCGCAGACGAAAGTCAAGGCGCGGCAGAAACTGGGCAATTTCACGACCAAGATCGGCTTTCCTGACAAGTGGCGCGATTATTCGAAGCTCGACATTCGCGCCGACGACCTGTTCGGCAACATGCTGCGCGCCAATAATTTCAACCATGACGACAATATTGGCCGTCTGGGCGGGCCGATCCGCCGCTGGGAATGGGGTATGACCCCGATGACCGTGAACGCCTATGCCAATTTCGGCATGAACGAGATCGTGTTTCCTGCCGCAATCCTGCAACCGCCTTTCTTTGACCCCAACGCCGACCCGGCGATCAACTATGGCGGCATCGGCGCGGTCATCGGTCACGAAATCAGTCATCATTTCGACGATCAGGGCGCAAAATATGACGAAACCGGCAAGCTCGCCGACTGGTGGACCGCCGAGGACGTGGCCGCCTTTGAAAAAGCGGGTGAGCGACTGATCGCGCAATATTCGGCCTATGAAGTGCTGCCGGGCGAATTCATCGACGGCAAATTCACGCTGGGTGAAAATATCGGCGATCTGGCGGGGCTGACGATTGCCTATGACGCTTATCGCACCTCGCTGAATGGCAAGGAACCGCCGGTGATCGACGGGCTGACCGGCGACCAGCGTTTCTTTCTGGGCTGGGCGCAGGTGTGGCGGCGCAATTACCGCGAGGCCAATTTGTCGCAGCGGATCACCACCGACCCGCATTCCCCCTCAATTCAGCGCGCCTGGGTGATGCGCAACCTTGACGTGTGGTATAAGGCGTATCAGATCGCACCCGGACAAAAGCTTTACCTCGCGCCCGAGGACCGCGTCCGCATCTGGTAAGGACCCCCGTTGACCGAATTGCCCGCGCACCCGCCAAAATCCAACTGGAGCGCGGGCGCGGTGCGGGCGTTTCTGGGCGGTGCGGGCGAACCCGGCACGGCGGCGCTGCGCCCGGTGGATGTGGTGCTGATCGCGCTGCTGGTGCTGGCGTCGGTCGTGCTGGTATATCTCGCGCTGGGCAACATCGTCTGGGTCGCCGGTTTCGCCGCCGGACTGACCACGGTTGCGGCGGGCGCGCTGCTGTTCCGCCGGCTGTATCCGGTGCAGCCGACGACCGGCGCCATCGCGCCCGATTGGGCGCTGACCCGCCTGGCCGCCGAACATGACACGGTGGCGGTGGCGATCACCGACCGCGCCGGGCGGCTGGTGTGCGCCAACGACCTGTACGCGGGTTGGTTTGGCGGATTTGTTACGCCGCCCGGGCTGCCCGTTGATCCGCGCGGACAGGCAGCGCTGAAGGACGCCGGGCGCGCCGCGTGGCGCGATGGCACGGGCGTGGCGGCGGCGCTGGCGCTCGGCCCGTTGATGCTCGATGCCGATGTCACGCGCGCGGGCCGCGCTGATGATTATCTGGTCTGGCGGTTTCGCAATGTGGAGATTGCGGACGTCGTCCATGACGTTGCGCGCGCGCTGTCCGCCGCGCCGGGGACGACGGCGGGACTGGCGGGGATCATGGCGGCGCTGGTGACGTCCGAGGGCCGGGTCAAGTCAGCCAACGGCGCCTTTGTCGCGCGGGCGACGGGGCGCGCCGAAACCACCATCGGCGGGCGCGACATCGCCCAATTGCTGCGCATCGACGCCAATGGCCTGCTGTTTTTTGAACAGGAAGGGCCAAAAGCGACGCCGGTGCGGCTGCTGCAAGTGCCGTTGCAACCCGACAATGCCGCCGGGCCGGTGCTCGTGCTGCTGGTCGACGAAGACGGCAGCGCGGCGGAGCGCGGCGCGGCGCTGACCTATATCGAATCGCTGCTGTCGTCGCTTCCCTTCGGGCTGGCGATGGTCGACCGCGACGGCCGCTTTCTGTTCGTCAACAAGGCGTTCTGCCGCGCGGCGGGCGTCCCCGAGGTGAAACCACCGCGTTAGCCCGGCGACATTGTTGTGTCGGAAGACAAAGGTCCGCTGGCCGACATGATCCGCCGCCACAGCCACGGCACCGCCGCCGGCGGTGATCTCGCGATCCGGCTGGTCAGCCAGCCCGACGAACCGGTGCCGCTGCGTGTCGCGGGCGTGCGCGGGCTGGGCGACGCGGCGGTGCTGCTCAGCCTGAAAGACAATAGCGAGGAATCAACGCTCAAGCGGCAGGTCGCTCAGGCGACGAAGATGCAGGCCGTGGGCCAGCTCGCGGGCGGGATCGCGCATGATTTCAACAATATATTGACGGCGGTGCTGGGCAGCTGTGACCTGATGTTGATGCGGCACACGCCGGGCGACGGCGATTATGATGATATCCAGCAAATCCGCAGCAACGCCAATCGCGCCGCCAGCCTGACGCGGCAATTGCTCGCCTTTTCGCGGCAACAAACGTTGCGGCCGCAAATCCTGCAACTGCCCGACGTCGTGTCCGAAGTGTCGCACCTGCTGAAACGGCTGATCGGCGAGACGACATCCTTGTCCGTGCGGCACGGACGCGGGCTGGGCGCGGTGCGCGCCGACCCCGGCCAGCTGGAACAGGTGATTGTCAATCTGGCAGTCAATGCAAAGGACGCGATGCCGCGCGGCGGCACGCTGACCATCGAAACCTATGCTGTCAGCGCCGCTGACGTCCGCGCGATGGGCAGCGACATCATGCCCCCCGCCGATTACAGCGCGTTGCGTGTGTCCGACACCGGCACCGGCATCCCGGCCGACGTGCTGCCCAAAATCTTTGAACCCTTTTTTACGACCAAGGACGTGGGCAAGGGCACCGGACTGGGGCTGTCGACGGTGTACGGCATCATCAAGCAATCGGCGGGGTTCATCTTTGCCGAATCGCCGCCAAAGCAGGGGACGTGCTTCACCATCTATCTGCCCGTACACCGCGGCGCGGGCGAACCCGCCGCCGCCGCCCCCGCCAAGCCCAAAAAGGCGCCGGTCGAAGACTGGGGGACGGGCACCATCCTGTTGGTCGAGGATGAGGACATGGTCCGCGCGGTGGCCGAACGCGCGCTTGTCCGTGCCGGGTTCACTGTCGTGTGCGCGGCCAATGGCGAGGAAGGGCTGGAACGGTTCGGCGGCCTCGCCAGCGTCGATCTGGTCGTATCCGACGTCGTCATGCCGTCGATGGACGGTCCGGCGATGGTGCGCGAACTGCGCGCGCGCGCGCCGACGCTGCCGATCCTGTTCATGTCGGGCTATGCCGAGGAGCAATTGCGCAAAAGCATCGACATCGACGATGTCGGCTTTCTGCCCAAACCCTTTTCGGTCGCGCAACTGGTCGACACGGTCAACGCCGTGCTGGCCGAACATCGCGCCCCGGCGGCGGGATAGGCGGCATGGCGGTGCGGACCATCCTGATCGTCGATGACGACGCGCTGATCGGGATGATGCTCGCTGACATGGTCGATGCACTTGGTTATGGCAGCGCTCGGCTTTGCGACACGCTGGCGGCGGCGGACGCGGCGCTCGATGGCGGCGGAATCGCGGTCGCGCTGCTCGATGTCAATCTGGACGGCGCAAAGGTCTGGCCGCTCGCCGACCGGTTGGCGGCGGTCGCGGTGCCCTATGCCTTTCTGTCGGGCGGCGGCGATGTCGTCCCCGCGCCGCACGATTCGCGGCCGATGGTGATGAAACCGTTCCGGCTCGACGATATCGACGACCTGCTGTGTGATCTTTTCGCAGGAATATAGCATCTTAACAAATTTCGTTCTCTCCTTGTTCTGTTAGAACAAAAGTGATACATGATCGTCAGTTGCGATGCATGGGCGTTCGCACTAGACGCGTAAGGGGAATGGCGATGGCCGCTCAATTGTCACTTGTCGAAGCCGGAAAGACAGCAAATATGGACAGGCAGAAAGCGCTGGAGGCGGCGCTCGCACAAATCGACCGCGCCTTTGGCAAGGGTTCGGTGATGAAACTGGGCTCGAAGGAAGCGATGCAGGTCGAATCGGTGTCCACCGGTTCGCTCGGGCTCGACATTGCGCTCGGCGTCGGCGGATTGCCGCGCGGCCGCGTCATCGAAATCTATGGTCCCGAAAGCTCGGGCAAGACCACATTGGCGCTGCATTGCATTGCCGAAGCGCAAAAAACCGGTGGGACCGCCGCCTTTGTCGACGCCGAACATGCGCTCGACCCCGTCTATGCCAAGAAACTGGGCGTCAACATCGACGAACTGATCGTGTCGCAACCCGACACCGGCGAACAGGCGCTCGAAATCGTCGATACGCTGGTGCGCTCGAACGCGGTCGATGTGCTGGTGATCGATTCGGTCGCCGCGCTGGTCCCGCGCGCCGAGATTGAGGGCGAAATGGGCGACAGCCACGTCGGCCTGCAAGCGCGGTTGATGTCGCAGTCGCTGCGCAAGCTGACCGGATCGATCAGCAAGTCGCGCTGCATGGTGATTTTCATCAACCAGTTGCGGATGAAAATCGGCGTGATGTACGGCAACCCCGAAACCACCACCGGCGGCAACGCGCTGAAATTTTATGCCAGCGTCCGTCTCGACATCCGCCGCACCGGCCAGATCAAGGACCGCGATGACATCGTCGGCAACACGACGCGCGTCAAAGTTGTCAAGAACAAGGTCGCGCCGCCGTTCAAACAGGTGGAATTCGACATCATGTACGGTCAGGGCATTTCCAAGGTCGGCGAAATCCTCGACCTCGGCGTCAAGGCAGGGCTGGTCGAAAAATCGGGTGCCTGGTTCAGCTATGATTCGATCCGCATCGGCCAGGGCCGCGAAAACTCCAAAAACTTCCTGCTCGAAAACCCCGAGCTGATGGACAAGCTGGAGGCGGCGATTCGCGGACGCACCGACAAGGTCGCCGAAGAAATGATGGTCGGCCCCGACAGCGACGACGATGCGGGCGACGACGATCAGGGTTGACGACGCACGCCACTCCGCCCCGGTCTGACGCCGGGGCGGGGCGTTGGTCAACGCGATCACGGCGCGCTGTGTGCCCTTTCCTTTTGCCGTGCGGGTGCCTAACCTTGGAACTCCGGGCCACCCAGCGGCCGTTCCAACAGGAAAGCATGTCCAACGATGACCATCACCGTCCACCATCTTAACAACAGCCGGTCGCAACGCATCCTCTGGCTGCTCGAAGAGCTGGGCATCGACTATGACATCAAACATTATGCGCGCGATGCGGTGACCAGCCTTGCGCCGCCCGAACTGCGCGCGATCCATCCGCTCGGCAAGTCGCCGCTGTTGCAGGTGGGTGACCGCATCATTCAGGAATCGGGCGCAATCGTCGAATATGTCTGCGAACATCTGGGCGGCGACGCCTTGGTGCCGCCGCGTGGCACCGACGCGCACATCAGCCACCTGGAATGGATGCATTTCGCCGAAGGGTCGGCAATGTCCCCCATATTGCTCAACCTGTTCATCGGACGGCTGGGCGAAGGCGGCGCGCCGCTGCGCCCGCGCATCGATTCGGAACTTGCCAGTCATTTCGGCCTGCTGGAAAATGCGCTGAACGACCATGGCCACTTCATCGGTGACCGCCTGTCTGCTGCTGACATCATGCTCAGCTTTCCGTGCGAAGTTGCAGCGACGCAGGGCGGCGCGGAGAAATATCCCCGCCTCTCCGCTTTTGTCGCGGCGATGCACGCGCGCCCTGCATGGCAACGTGCGCGCGAAAAGGGCGGTGCCTATTTCGCCTTCTAGGCGGATAGCGGCGCGTGTGCGGCTGCGATAAGCATCTTGTGCGGTGCATCATGCTCGCCTAATCCGCACGGGCTATGACCTCGACCAACGATATCCGCCGGTCCTTTCTGGATCATTATGCCGCCGCCGGGCATGCCGTCGTGCCGTCCGCGCCGCTGGTGCCCTATAATGATCCGACGCTGATGTTCGTCAACGCGGGCATGGTGCCGTTCAAAAATGTCTTCACCGGCCTGGAGTCGCGTGACTACAAGACCGCCGTCTCCTCACAAAAATGCGTGCGCGCGGGCGGCAAGCACAATGACCTCGACAATGTCGGCTACACGGCGCGGCACCACACATTTTTTGAAATGCTCGGCAATTTCTCGTTCGGTGATTATTTCAAGGAAGCGGCGATCCACCATGCGTGGAGCCTGGTCAACGGCACCTGGGGCCTTGCCGCCGACCGCCTGACCGTCACCGTCTATCACACTGACGATGAAGCCGCGTCGCTGTGGCGCAAGATCGCCGGCCTGCCCGAAGACCGCATCATCCGTATCGCCACCAGCGACAATTTCTGGTCGATGGGCGACACCGGACCGTGCGGACCGTGCAGCGAAATTTTCTATGACCATGGCGATCATATCCCCGGTGGCCCCCCGGGGTCGCCCGACGAGGACGGCGACCGCTTTGTCGAAATCTGGAACCTGGTGTTCATGCAATATGAACAGCGCGGCCCCGGCGACCGGGTCGATTTGCCGCGCCCCAGCATCGACACCGGCATGGGGCTGGAACGCATCGCGGCGGTGATGCAGGGGGTGCACGACAATTTCGACACCGACACGTTCAAGGCGCTGATCGCCGCGTCGGTCGAGCTGACCGGCGTGCTGGCCGAGGGTGCGAGCCGCGCCAGTCACCGCGTCATCGCCGATCATCTGCGCGCGACCAGCTTCCTGATCGCCGACGGCGTGCTGCCGTCGAACGAGGGGCGCGGCTATGTGCTGCGGCGGATCATGCGGCGCGCGATGCGCCACGCCCATCTGCTCGGCGCTGCGGACCCGCTGATGCACCGCCTGCTCCCCGCGCTTGTTGCCGAAATGGGCGTCGCCTTTCCCGAACTGGTGCGCGCCCAGCCGCTGATCGCCGAAACGCTGGAGCGCGAGGAGCGCAAGTTCCGCCAGACGCTGACCAACGGCCTGCGATTGCTGGATGAGGCGACCGGGACGCTGGCGACCGGCGACACGCTGGCGGGCGACGTCGCATTCAAACTTTATGACATCTTTGGTTTCCCCTATGACCTGACCGAAGATGCGCTGCGGGCGCAAGGCATCGGCGTCGACCGCAGCGGGTTCGACGCGGCGATGGCGTTGCAAAAGGCCGCCGCGCGAGCCGCGTGGAAGGGGTCGGGCGACCGCGCGTCGGACGAGATATGGTTCGACCTCGCCGAAACGCACGGCAGCAGTGAATTCACCGGCTACACCGCAACATCGGGCGAGGGCGAGGTGATCGCCATCGTGCGCGGCGGGGCCAGCGTCGATGCGGCGTCGGCGGGTGACGACGTCATCATCCTGACCAACCAGACGCCCTTTTATGCCGAAAGCGGCGGCCAGGTGGGCGATGCCGGAACGATGGCAAATCTGTCGGGCTTTGCCGCAACCGTCAGCGACACCGCCAAGCCGCTCGGCCGCCTGCACGCGCATCACACCCGTGTCGACGCCGGCTCGATCAAGGTCGGCGACAGCGTGCAACTGGCGGTCGATACCGCGCGGCGCGACCGGGTGCGCGCCAACCACAGCGCGACGCATTTGCTCCACGCGGCGCTGCGGGGCCGGTTGGGCGGCCATGTGACGCAAAAGGGCAGTCTGGTCGCCGATGACCGTTTCCGGTTCGATTTTTCGCATCCCAAGGCACTGTCAGCGGAAGAGATTGCGCAGGTCGAGGCCGATGTGAATGCCGAGGTGCGGGCGAACGAAGCCGTCACGACGCGGCTGATGACCCCCGACGACGCGATTGCGGCGGGGGCGATGGCGCTGTTCGGCGAGAAATATGGCGACGAGGTCCGCGTGCTCGCGATGGGCCGCGATTCTTACTCGGTCGAACTGTGCGGCGGCACACATGTGCGCGCGACCGGCGACATCGGATTGCTCAAAGTGATCGGCGAGAGCGCCGTCTCGTCGGGCGTCCGGCGGATCGAGGCGATGACCGGCGAGGCCGCGCGGCTGTGGCTGACGGCGCGCGACGAGGCGCTGAAAAGCGCCGCCGCCACGCTGAAAACCGCGCCCGACGATGTCCCTGCG
>JBEGPL010000027.1:0-8140 GCA_041181445.1 Pseudomonadota bacterium | reverse complement strand
AATTTTGCGAATCATTCGCAATAAGGGGCGCAGGTTGAACGCGTGGGCATGATTTATCTCGATTTTCAGGCGACGACTCCGCTGGCGCCAGAGGCGCGCGCGGCGATGTTGCCGTGGTTGGATGGTGCCGATGATGGCATTGGCTATGCCAATCCGGCGAGCAGTCATCGCGCTGGGCGCGCGGCGGCGGCGGCGGTTGAGGTTGCGCGCGACCACGTCGCGGCGCTGCTGCCACCCGGCGGCCGCGTGGTCTTCACATCGGGCGCGACCGAGGCGCTCAATTGGGCGCTTTTCTGCGGATCGCGGCTGTATCCCGGCGGGACGGCCGGGCTGAGCATCGAACATCCGGCGGTTATGCAATGCCTGGAGGCGCTGGGCGGCGCGACATTGCCGGTTGATTCTGATGGGATTGCGGCTGCGCTGGCTCCCGCACGGCTCCCGCAAGGCGGCGTGGTGGCGTGCATGCTGGTCAATAACGAGGTGGGAACGATCCAGCCGGTCGCCGACTATGCGGCGGCGGCGCACGCGGTGGGCAGCGTGCTGCTGTGTGACGCGGTGCAGGGCTTCGGGCGGATGCCCATTCCCACCGGCCCGGACCTGGTCGCGGTGACCGCGCACAAGATCCACGGGCCAAAAGGTATCGGCGCGCTCTGGATCCGCGACGGGATCGACCTGCCGCCGCTGTTGCTCGGCGGGGCACAGGAAAGCGGCGCGCGATCGGGCACGGTCGCACCCGCGCTGTGTGCCGGCTTTGGCGCGGCAGCAGCGCTGGCGGCGGCGCGGATGGCGGCGGACCATGACCATGTCACGCGGTTGTGGGACTTGGCGGCTGATATGATGGCGGACTGGCAGCTTCACGGATCGTCGACGCGGCGCTATCGCGGCAATATGAACATCTGGCATCCGGGGGTGAATGCGGCGCGGCTGATGTCCGACCTGCGCGACGTCGCCTTTTCGCTGGGCAGCGCGTGCGGCAGCGGGTCGGGCAAGGTCAGCCATGTGCTGCGCGCGATGGGCGTGAGCGAGGCCGACGCGCGCGCCTCCATCCGCTTGGGCTGGGGCCGCTACACAACCGAAGCGGAAACGCGCGAAGGGTTGCACGCGATCAAAGCCGCCGCCGCGCAGGGCATAAAACCATGATCAAGGTCCATTTCGTCCACGCCGACGGCACGGGCCGCACCGATGCGAGCGCCGCCGATGGCGCCTGCCTGCTCGACGTGGCGCAAGCTGCGGGTATGCCGCTGGAGGGGACGTGCGAGGGCCAGATGGCCTGTTCGACCTGTCACGTCATCATCGACAAGGATGATTTTGCGCGGCTGCCCGCCGCCAGCGATGATGAGGAGGATATGCTCGATCTCGCCGCCGGTGCGCGGCGCACGAGCCGTCTGGCGTGCCAGATATTGCTGTCGCCCGCGCTCGACGGGCTGACCGTGCACATCCCCGCCGAAAGCCGCAACATGCAGGAACCGCGTTAAGCAAGGCCGCCGACTTGCATTTTACCCGATCCGCCGCCATATGCGCCGCGGGAGTCGGGCGGACGCAGTCTTCGCCAACCCGGTCAGGTCCGGAAGGAAGCAGCCGCAACGAATTCGCTGCGGGTCGTTCCGGCTCCCACCTTTCCCTTTCGACAATCGCGTGGTGCGTCGCTAAGACGGCGGCATGAGCGATTCCGCCGACCCCGACATGCCGTTCAATGCGCTTGGCCTGGACGAGCCGCCGCAACCGGCGGCGACGACGGGCGCCGCATATCGCGTGCTCGCGCGCAAATATCGCCCACAAACTTTTGCCGAGCTGATCGGGCAGGACGCGATGGTCCAGACGCTGGGCAACGCCATTGCGCGCGGGCGGCTGGCGCATGCGTTCCTGATGACCGGGGTGCGCGGGGTCGGCAAGACGTCGACCGCGCGGCTGATTGCCAAGGCACTCAACTGCATCGGCGCGGACGGGCAGGGCGGGCCGACGATTGACCCGTGCGGTGTGTGCGAACCGTGCCATGCCATCGCCGAGGGGCGCCATATCGACGTCATCGAAATGGACGCCGCGTCGCACACGGGCGTCGACGATGTCCGCGAAATTATCGAAGCGGTGCGCTATGCCGCCGTGTCGGCACGCTATAAAATATACATCATCGACGAAGTTCATATGTTGTCGAAAAACGCGTTCAACGCGCTGCTCAAGACGCTGGAAGAACCGCCGCCGCATGTGAAATTCCTGTTCGCGACGACCGAAGTCAACAAAGTGCCGGTAACGGTGCTGTCGCGGTGTCAGCGGTTTGATCTGCGGCGCATTACCCCTGAAATGCTGTTCGGCCATTTCAACCATATATTGGCGCTGGAGGGGGTCGAGGCCGAAGCGCCGGCGGTGTGGATGATCGCCAACGCCGCCGAGGGATCGGTGCGCGACGGCCTGTCGATCCTTGATCAGGCGATCGCGCACAGCGATCTGGACGGTCATGCCGCGATCAGCGCCGCGCACGTGCGCGCGATGCTGGGCCTGTCGGACCGTTCCCGCATCCTGCGGCTGTTGAACGACATATTGAACGGCGATGCCAAGGGCGCGATCGAAGGCGCGCGCGCGCAATATGCGCTGGGCGCCGAGCCGATCGCCATGGTGCGCGGTTTGATGGATGTGGTCCATGCGATCAGCGTGGCCAAGATCAGTCAGCATGACGACCCGGCACTGAACGATGCGGACCGCGCGCAAATCGGTGAATGGGCGCAGAAAATGGGTCATGGCACGCTGGGGCGGCTGTGGCAGTTGCTGGTCAAGGGGCACGAAGAAGTGCTGCGCGCGACCAGCGATATGGACTCGCTGGACATGGTCCTGCTCCGCGTGATCCATGCGGCATCGATGCCCGACCCGGCTGAATTGGTGCGGTTGATCCGCGAGGGCGGGGTGGCGATGCCCCCGGCTTCGGCCCCCACGCCGCAAGAACATGGCGCCGATGCGCCGCCGACGGCGAATGACAATGGCGGCCGTGTTGCCGATTTTGGCATCGACGACATTTTTGCGCTGTTCGATGCTGCCGGGCGGCACGGTCTGGCGGTGCGGCTCAATGATGACGTCGCGCCGGTGCGCGTTGCCGCCAATGTTCTGCATTTCGAAGCGACGGCGGCGGCGGATGCGGCGCTGGCGCGCGATCTGGCCGACGCGCTGCTGGCGGTCACCGGCGCGCGGTGGGACGTGCGTGCCGTGGCAGAGAGCGGGGCGCCGACACGCAGGGCGCGGCACGACGCGGCGGCGGACGCCGATGTGGCGGCGCTGATGGATAATCCGCTGGTCCAGGCGGGGCTGGCGGCCTTTCCCGGTGCAAAGCTGGTGGGCGAATGACACGGACAGGACCATGACGATGAAATCGATCGAAGAGATGATGAAAGCCGCCGCGCAGGCCGCCGAAACGGTGCAGGCGCAGATGCAGGAGGCGCAGGCAAAGCTTGACACTTTGACGGTCGAAGGCGTGTCGGGCGGCGGGCTGGTGCGGATTCAGGCGAGCGCCAAGGGGCGCATTCAACGTATCAGCATCGACGACAGCCTGATGGTCGTTGACGAAAAACAGATGCTGGAGGACTTGCTGGCCGCCGCGTTTAACGATGCGCGTGAAAAGGCCGACGCGGTCAGCAACGCGGAAATGAGCAAGATGACGAGCGCGCTGCCGCTGCCCCCCGGCTTCAAGCTGCCGTTCTGAGCGCGGCGTCGCTTTATCGCGGGCGCGAACTTGTGCCACACAAAGCTTACCCCATATTAGGGACAATCGATTAGGAAGGGCGTAGGCGTCGTTCCGCAAAAGGCGGCGCTACAGCGCGCGCAGGAGTAAGAATGGACCAGAATTTCCCCTTGTTGCCGCTGCGCGACATTGTCGTTTTTCCGCAGATGATCGTGCCGCTGTTCGTTGGCCGCGACCGTTCGGTCGCCGCGCTGGAACAGGCGATGGAGGCCGACAAGGAAATTTTTCTCGTCGCCCAGCTCGACCCGGCCGAAGACGACCCGGGCCGCGACGACCTGTACGACACTGGCGTCATCGCGACGGTGCTGCAATTGCTCAAACTGCCCGACGGCACGGTGCGCGTGCTGGTCGAGGGTAAGACGCGCGCACGGCTGACCGCACTGACCGACGGTGACAAGGCCGTTGTCGCGACCGTCGCGCTGGCCGATGATGTCGAAGACACGTCGCCCGACACGGCGGCGCTCATGCGGTCGGTGCTCGACCAATTCGACCAATATGCCAAACTGAACAAGAAGATGCCGGCCGAAACGGCGGTGCAATTGTCGCAAATCGACGAAGCCGGGCGGCTGGCCGACGCCGTCGCGGGCAATTTGAATATCAAGGTTTCGGACAAACAGGCGCTGCTGGTCGAACCCGCACCTGCGAAGCGGCTGGAAATGGTGTTCGCCTTCATGGAGGGCGAGCTGGGCGTCTTGCAGGTCGAAAAGAAGATCCGCAGCCGCGTCAAACGCCAGATGGAAAAGAGCCAGCGCGAATATTATCTGAATGAACAGCTCAAAGCCATTCAGCGCGAATTGGGCAATGACAGCGGCGAGGGCGGCGACGAGCTCGCCGAAATCCAGACCAAGATCGACACGCTGAATTTGTCAAAGGAAGCCAAGGCCAAGGCCGTCGGCGAAATGAAAAAGCTGCGCGCGATGGCGCCGATGTCGGCCGAAGCGACGGTTGTCCGTAACTATCTCGACACGCTGCTGGGCTTGCCGTGGGGCAAGAAATCCAAGCTGAAAAAGGACATCGCCAAGGCGCAGGCTGTACTGGACGATGATCATTATGCCCTGGAAAAGGTCAAGGACCGGATCGTCGAATATCTGGCGGTGCAGGCGCGGACGAACAAGCTGAAGGGGCCGATATTGTGCCTGGTCGGCCCGCCGGGTGTCGGCAAGACCTCGCTTGGGCGCAGCATAGCGCGGGCGACGGGGCGCGAATTCATCCGCCAATCGCTGGGCGGCGTGCGCGACGAGGCCGAAATTCGCGGCCACCGTCGCACCTATATTGGCTCGCTCCCCGGCAAGATCGCGTCGAACCTGAAAAAAGCGGGGACGATGAACCCGTTGTTCCTGCTCGATGAGATCGACAAATTGGGCCAGGATTTCCGCGGCGACCCGGCATCGGCGCTGCTGGAGGTGCTCGACCCCGAACAGAATGGCAAGTTTCAGGACCATTATCTGGAAATCGACATCGACCTGTCCGACGTGATGTTTGTGACGACGGCGAACTCGCTCAACTTGCCACAGGCACTGCTCGACCGGATGGAGATCATCCGGCTGGAGGGGTATACCGAGGATGAGAAGGTTGAAATCGCCCAGCGCCACCTGATCGCCAAACAGGTCGAGGCTCATGGGCTGAAAGCCGGCGAATTTGAGCTGACCGAGGCCGGGCTGCGCGATCTGGTGCGTTATTACACGCGCGAAGCCGGGGTGCGCACGCTGGAGCGCGAGATTGCGCGGCTGGCGCGCAAGGCGCTGCGCCAGATTTTGGAGGGCAAGATCAAATCGGTCATCGTCACCGCCGACAATCTGTCCGAATTTGCCGGGGTGCAGAAATATCGCCACGGCATGAGCGACCTGGAGGACCAGATTGGCGCGGTCACCGGCCTCGCCTGGACCGAAGTTGGCGGCGAATTGCTGACCATCGAATCGGTCACATCGTCGGGCAAAGGCATGGTGCGGACCACCGGCAAGCTGGGCGAAGTGATGACCGAATCGGTGCAAACCGCGCTCAGTTTCGTGCGTGCGCGTGCGCCAGCCTATGGAATCCGGCCCAGTATCTTTGCGCGCAAGGATATTCACATCCATTTGCCCGAAGGCGCGGTGCCCAAAGATGGGCCATCGGCCGGCGTCGGGATGGTCACGTCGATGGTGTCGACGCTGACCGGTATCGCAGTGCGCAAAGATGTTGCGATGACCGGAGAGGTCACGCTGCGCGGCCGCGTTCTGGCCATTGGCGGGCTGAAGGAAAAGCTGCTCGCGGCGCTCCGTGGCGGCATCACGACCGTACTCATTCCGATAGAGAATGAGAAGGACCTTGTCGAAATCCCTCAAAACATTCGCGAAAACCTGACAATCATTCCGGTGAGCCATGTCGATGAGGTGCTGGCACTGGCGCTGGTTGAACCGGTCCGCCCGATCGAGTGGACCGAGGCTGACGAACTGGCGTCGCAACCGCCGCATGGCGCGGTGAGCGACGGGGATGCTGCACTGCGTCATTAAACGGCGGCGATGCGGCGCGCGGGCGTGGCCATGTTTTCTGGCTGAAATCGCGCGTTTGCGGGCTTTTTTGCTTTGACAAAGCGGCGGCAAGCGGCCTTACTAGCGCCATGGCCAAGGCCATGTTTCAGAGTCATAACGCTAATAAGGGGGTTCCCAAGGCATGAACAAACAGGATCTTATCGCGGCGGTCGCCGACAGCAGCGGGCTCAGCAAGAATGACGCCGGCAAAGCGGTCGAAGGCGTGTTCGACGCGATCACCGGCGCCCTGAAAAAGGGTGGCGAAGTCCGCCTCGTCGGATTTGGCACTTTTTCGGTCAGCAAGCGCAAGGCGTCGACGGGTCGCAACCCGCGCACCGGCGAAACCATGACCATCAAGGCGTCGAGCCAGCCGAAGTTCAAGGCTGGCAAGGCGCTCAAGGATGCCGTCAACTAATCCGTTGATGACCATTTTGACGACCAAAAAGGGGGCGTGGCGTTTGCCGCGCTCCCTTTGTTGCGTGCTCGCATTGCTTGTCGCGACGCTGTTGTCCGTGCCGACACAGGCGGCGCAAGGCGCCGGCGACAAGGGCCATGCGGCGGCTCTCGCGCTTTACAATGCAGGCAACCACAAAAAGGCGCGGCCCGCATTTGAGGCGGCGTGCAAGGCTGGCAACGGCGAATCCTGTTTCAGCGCGGGCTATATGTGGTCAAAGGGCGAGGGCGGAAAAGCCGACGACACCAAAGCGCGCGGTTTTTACACCAGCGGCTGCAAGCTGGGCGATGGCGGCGCTTGCAACAATCTGGCCAATTTCATGGACAAGGGGCGCGGCGGTCCGCTGGACACGGTGCAGGCACTTGCGACCTATGAAAAGTCATGCGCGGGCAACAACCAGCTCGGCTGTTTTCAGGCGGCCAAGGTGCTCGCCTATGGCGATTCGGCGGGCAAGGTGAAAATTGATGCCACGCGGGCTCAGGGCTTTTACGTCCGCGCGTGCGACCTGAATTACACCGCAGCATGCTATATTGCCGCGTCAAATGTGCGCGCCGGGCGCGGCGTTGCCGCAGACGAGGCGGCGGCGAATCAGTTGTTTCGGCGGGCGTGCACGCTTGGCGACAAAGAAGCGTGCGCGTTGTTCGGAATCGCAAAATAGGCGTTTTTCTGTGCCCATATGCAAAGTGACCGATGACCGTTGCAATCACGGCGCGCTGCGCATAGAGCGACCGCCGGTACGGGCGCGTAGCTCAGCGGTAGAGCACTCCCTTCACACGGGAGGGGTCACAGGTTCAATCCCTGTCGCGCCCACCATTTCCGCCTTGTCGTGCGATCGATGAAAGGCTTTCACATGGCTGACGGCGCCATTCATCGACTATTCAATCCTGCGGCTTTAGGGGTCGCAACATGACGATGTCGCTTTCCTTTCTGCCCCTGAAACGCCTCGCGCTCGCTGCGCTGATTTCGGCCGCGTCGCTTGGCGCTTTGCCGTCGGCGGCTCAGACTGACCGCGATCAGGGCCGCGTGCGCGAAGCCGCCGACGCGGGTTCGTTGATGCCGCTCCCCCGCATTGTTTCCCATGTTCAGGCCAAGTCGCCCTATGACGACATGACCTATCTGGGCGGCCCCGAGTTTGAGGAACGCACGATGCGGTACCGGTTGAAATTCCTGGACGGCAAGCAGGTCGTTGTGGTTGTCGTCGACGCGCGCACCGGCCGCGTGGTTGGCCGTGCGCCCTAATCCTGCCGCCCTGTCTTTCCCTCTCCCCCCGAACAGTTTAGGCTGCACCCTGTGCCGCCGCGAAAGGACCTGCAATGCGTTTGCTGATCGTTGAAGACGAACCGACCCTTGGCCCCCAGCTGAAAGCCACGCTGGAGGGCGCGGGCTATGCCGTCGATCTGGCGCAGGACGGCGAGGACGGACACTTCATGGGCTCGACCGAAAATTATGACGCCG
>JBEGPL010000026.1:0-14251 GCA_041181445.1 Pseudomonadota bacterium | reverse complement strand
CAGCGATGCGCCGCCCCTGACCTTGGTGACGATTTGTTGTGCCACCGCTTGCGACGGCGCGATGACCTGCGCAATCGCGCGGGTTTCGCGGGCGGCATAGCGGGCCGCCTGTTTCTTGTATTCCGCCGCGACTTCGGCGTCGGTCACCACCGGTGCAGGGACCGCTGACCGGTCGAACAGCGCATATCGCACCACGCGGCGCTCGGGCAGGCTGAACTTGGTGCGGTTTTGAGCCAGAAATTTGCCGATTGTGGCGTCGTCGGGCGTTGTCGTCGGCGCAAAGCTGCTCGCTGGGATGAACAGCGCCTCGCCCTGCCGCGATTCGCGGACCAGCGCGGCATAGGGCCCAGCCAGCGTCGTGCCGATCGCGGGCAGCTTGCCGATCGGTTCGGCAATTTGCTCCAGCAGGATCTGGCGGCGCAGGTCACCGCGAATCTGCGCTTCACTCAAGCCGTTCTGCGCCAGATATTGATCGAAACGGACCCGGTCGAACTTGCCTGTCGCCCCCTGAAACACTGTCAGATCGGCGAGCCGTCCGTCAATTTGTCGCTCGCTGGTGCCAAAACCCAATTGGGCGGCATATTGTTCAAACGCCTCCGCCTCGATCAATTGTTTGACGACCTGATCCAGCCCGCCCGCCTCGACAAAGGCGGCCATCGTCAGCCCCGGTTGCTGTTCGCGCGCGCGTTCGAGCGCCTGCTGCACTTCGCGCTTGATCCGGTTGCTACTGATCTGGTTAGCGCCGACGCGCACCACCTGGCCCTCGGTTACGCCGCCAAAGCCGGGGTTTGACGTGACATCACCGACGGCAAAGATGATCCCGATCATCACGACAAAGGCGAGCGCAATGGCGGCACCAATTTTGGATCCGAACAAACGGCGCAGGGCAGTGATCATGGCGAGGGGTTCGGCTTTCCAATTGGGCGCCCGCGCGCGGGCCGACAAAGCGCCGCTTTAGGCGGAGGATGCGCGGCCTTCAAGGCGGGAGTTTGCACGCCCGCATGTTGTCCTGCCGTCGTCGGGCGGTTATGCCATGACCGACAGCGGGATGGGGAGACGCATGATGACGCGGCGTAAATATGTGGTCGGCAACTGGAAAATGAACGGTCATCGTGCCGATCTGGCGGAAGCGGCGGCGATTGCCGCTGCTGCGACGGCACACGCGCACGTCGATGTCGGCCTGTGCCCGCCCGCAACGCTGATCGCACCGATGGTCGCCGCCTGCCCGGGCTTTGCCGTCGGCGGTCAGGATTGCCATGACGCCGAAAAGGGCGCGTTTACGGGGTCACTCGCCGCAAACATGCTGGCCGATGCGGGGGCGGCGATGGTCATCGTGGGCCACAGCGAGCGGCGCGAAGGACTGGGCGAGGGCGATGCGCTGGTCCGGGCGAAGGCCCTAGCAGCGTTGGCGGCGGGGCTAGCGGTCATATTGTGCGTCGGCGAACCGGTTGAAGTGCGCCGAGCGGACGGCGCGATCGATCATGTGCTGGCCCAGATTGACGGATCGGTCCCCGACGACTTCGACCCCGCGCGCCTCGCGATCGCCTATGAGCCGATCTGGGCGATCGGCACCGCGCTGGTCCCGACAGTGGACGATGTTGCCGCCATGCACGCCGCCATCCGCGCGCGGCTGACCGCAACGCATGGGGCAAAAGCAGCGCAGATGCGCATCCTGTATGGCGGGTCGGTCACCGGCGACAATGCGACGACATTGCTGCACATTGCCAATGTCGACGGCGCGCTGGTCGGCGGCGCCAGTTTGACGGCGGCGAAGTTCGTGCCGATTGTCGCAGCGGCGGCGACAGGCTAGCGACTCGCCGCCCCGCAGCACCGATGGTCACGCGGCCATTTGCGCCATCGCAGGATTAAAGCGGATGGACACGCCCCCTTGAAGGCTGCGGCGTTTCGCCCTATGTGCCGCGCCACTTGCCGTGACACCGCTGCGCCCCGGCGTGCCGGGCGGCCATCGTTATTCGGGAACCATCCATGCTGACCTTCCTCCTCGTCCTGCAAGCGGTCATTGCCGCTGCCATGATCGGCGTCATCCTGATGCAAAAGTCCGAAGGTGGCGGGCTTGGTGTCGGCGGCAGTCCGGCAGGACTGCTGTCGGCGCGCGGGGCGGCGGATTTCCTGACGCGGGCGACCGCAATTCTGGCGACGGCCTTTGTCGTGCTGTGCATCATCATCGCGGCGTTTGCGGCGACGCGCAACCGCGGCGGCGATCTCGACACATCGCTGTCACAGGCGGCGACAAAATCGGCCCCGGCGGCACTGGCGCCCTCATCTGTGCCGATTGATGGCGGTGCTGCGACCGGCCAGACGCCGCCGGCTGTCGCGGGCGACGATCCGCTCGCCGCCGCCGCTGCGGCGGATGCAGCCCCGAAAGCCGCTGAAAAGGCACCGGCCAAGGGCGGCGTTCCGCTGGAACAATAGCCGCGCGCGGTCCGCGTTGTCCGCCACGCCTGCAAATTTTTTCGTGGCAACCGGATTCGCTGTCTTGCGTCGGCGCCGATATTTGGCATAGGCCTTTCCTCCCATGGCGCGGTTCATTTTCATCACCGGCGGCGTGGTTTCCTCGCTTGGCAAAGGTCTTATGGCGGCAAGCCTCGGCGCGCTGTTGCAAGCACGCGGCTACCGCGTGCGGATACGCAAATTCGACCCCTATCTGAACGTCGATCCGGGCACGATGTCACCCTACCAGCATGGCGAAGTCTATGTCACCGACGACGGGGCCGAGACCGACCTGGATCTGGGCCATTATGAACGTTTCACCGGCGTCGCGGCCAAACAGTCGGACAATGTGACGTCGGGCCGCATTTACCAGCAGATCATCCAGCGCGAACGGCGCGGCGACTATCTGGGGGCGACGGTACAGGTCATTCCGCACGTCACCGACGCGATCAAGGCCTTTGCCCAGACCGACATCGACGATGTCGACTTTGTGCTGTGCGAGATTGGCGGCACCGTCGGCGACATCGAATCGCTGCCCTTTATCGAGGCGATCCGCCAGCTGCGCAACGAACTCGGCCGCGACCGCGCGGTGTGTATCCACGTTACGCTGGTGCCCTATATCGCCGCCGCTGGCGAGCTCAAGACCAAGCCGACGCAGCATAGCGTGCGCGAGCTGACCGCGCTTGGCATCCAGCCCGACCTGCTGCTCTGCCGCTGTGAAAAGCCGTTGCCCGAATCCGAACGTGCAAAGATTGCGCAATTTTGCAACGTGCGCAAAGAAGCGGTGATTCAGGCGCTCGACGCCGCCAGCATCTATTCGGTGCCGCTACAATATCATGGCGAGGGGCTGGACGCCGAAGTGCTGCACGCGTTCGGCATCACCGACGCCGCCGAACCAGACCTGTCGCGCTGGTACGACATCATGGACCGCAAACAGAACCCCGAGGGCGAAGTGACCATCGGCGTCGTCGGCAAATATGTCGGGTTGCAGGACGCGTATAAATCGCTGAACGAGGCGTTGACCCACGGCGGGCTGGCGAACCGGGTCAAGGTCAACATCCAGTGGATCGACGCCGAATTGTTCGAGGCCGCCGACCGCGACGTCGCCGCGCGGCTGGAACCGATGCACGCCATATTGGTGCCCGGGGCCTTCGGAGAACGCGGGGCAGAGGGCAAGATTCAGGCGATCCGTTTTGCCCGCGAACGCGGCGTGCCATATTTTGGCATTTGTTTCGGCATGCAGATGGCGTGCATAGAGGGGGCGCGCAATCAGGTCGGCATTGCCGACGCTTCGTCGACCGAATTCGGCCCGACCGACGAACCTGTGGTCGGCATCATCGAGGAATGGATGAGCGAAGAGGGGCTGCAAAAACGCGCCGAGGGCGGCGATCTGGGCGGGACGATGCGGCTGGGCGCCTATGACGCCACGCTGGTCGGCAACAGCCATGTCGCTCAGATTTATGGCGCGACGCGCATCTCCGAACGCCACCGCCACCGCTGGGAGGTCAATGTCGCATATCGTGACCGGCTGGAGGCACAGGGGCTGATTTTTTCGGGACTGTCGCCCGACGGCGAACTGCCCGAAATTGTCGAGCGGCCCGACCACCCGTGGTTTATCGGCGTCCAGTTTCACCCCGAATTGAAATCCAAACCCTTTGATCCGCACCCCTTATTTGCTAGCTTTATCGAAGCGGCGGTGAAACAAAGCCGACTTGTTTAGGCGCAAAGCAGGCGCGAGCGGGGGCAAGCGATGGATGTGGCGGATATCGAACGGCTGCAATGCGGTGACAGTATTTTTGCCTGTTGTTCAGCGGACGACCTGCACGATCTGGAAAGCCGCGCCGTTCAGGTGACCTTTCGCAAGGGCAAGGAATTGCTGAGCCAGGGCGACCCGGGCGACAATATGCTGATCCTGACTGCGGGGCAGGTGCGCATTTCGATGCTGTCGAGCAATGGGCGCGAGATCATCCTCGCCTATGCCGAGGCCGGCGCGGTGCTGGGCGAGATTTCGCTGATCGACGGGGGCGACCGCACCGCTTCTGTCACCGCGACCAGCGACGGCAGCGCGATGAAGCTGGGCCGCAATGCGTTTCGCGATTTCGCGGCGGCGCACCCCGATTTCTCTTGGGCGGTGATGCAGCAACTGGCGCGGCGGCTGCGCGTTGCCGACCAGACGATCGAAAGCGACCGCGCATATGCCAGCGGGCCAAGGTTGGCGCGCTACCTGCGCCGCCTGACCCGCGTCGATTCGGAACATCGTCCGGTGCGGCTCGAACTCAGCCAGACCGAGCTGGGCAATTTCGCGGGCATGAGCCGTGAACATATCAACCGTCAGCTGCGGTCATGGGAAGAAAGCGGCATCATCGCACTCGAACAAGGAAGAGTGCGGATTTTAGACGTGTCGATGCTGGAAGAAGTGGCCGAGTCCAGCGAATAGCCGGTCGGAGTTGGAGGCTTGCCATGACCTCCGAAAGCAAACGCCCGGGCCACCATATGATGACCCGGGCGCGCGTGACGAACTGAAACGTCTTCCCCTTTTGCACGCTTCCCGCTGTTGAGCGTTGAAAGCGCTTCTCCCCGGAACCGGCCATACGGCTTCGAATTCCAGAAGGTTACTCGCTAGCGCGCCGTTGCCATGCTGTCACGCCATCGCAGCAGCGAAGGGAGCGAATCATCGGCGCTGTGGCCGCTGCGCAACATTTATTGCGAATCGCTCGCATCAGCGCGCTGCTTCGCCGCTTGCGCGGCGCCTGACGCGCCCGTAAAGCGGGGCGGCGCGCGTCCGTGCGCGTCCGGCTGTCATGGATGATCACCGCGCATGTTGCTCAACAATTATGAATGGATGATCGCGCGGCGCTATCTGTTGCCGCACAAGGGCGAAGGGTTCATCTTTGTTGCTGCGGCGTTCAGCTTTTTGGCGGTGACACTGGGCGTTGCCGCGCTGGTCATTGTGATGAGCGTGATGAACGGGGTCCGCAGCGAACTGTTCGACAAGATCGTCGGGCTGAACGGCCATGCCGTGGTTCAGGGTTATGGCGGGCGCGTCGACAATTGGCAGGACATATTGAAACAGGCAAAGGCGGTGCCGGGCGTAGTCTCGGCCACGCCGCTAATCGAACAGCCTTTGCTCACCACGTTCAACGGCCGCGTTGAAGCCGTGTTGGTGCGCGGCATGGCAGTGAACGACATCCGCAACAATGCGGTGCTGAAGGGAAAGGTTCTGGCCGGCAAGCTGGCCGATCTGGTGCCCGAAGCGGGCAAAGTCGCGCTGGGGTCCGAACTCGCGCAGAATCTGGGGGCCAACGTCGGATCGCGGATCACGATCATCAACCCCGCTGGGCGCAGCACGCCATTTGGCACGGTCCCGCGCGAAATCAGTTATGAAGTCGCTGCGGTGTTCGAAATCGGTGTCTATGATTTTGACAAAGCCTATGTCGTTATGCCGATGCAGGATGCTCAGATATTGCTGTTGCTGCCTGATCAAGTCCAGATGATCGAGATCAAAACCGAAGACCCCGACCAGGTCGGCACGATCCTGAAGGATTTTGCCAAGCGAATCAGTGCGGTCGCGGTCGTGTCCGACTGGCGCAGCATGAACGCTGCGCTGTTCGAGGCGCTGACGGTCGAACGTGTCGCGCTGTTCATCATTCTGTCGATCATTGTTCTGGTCGCTGCGTTCAATATCATATCGTCACTGATCATGCTGGTCAGCGCCAAGACGCGCGACATCGCCATCGTGCGCACCATGGGTGCGACGCGCAAATCGGTGCTGCGCATCTTTATCACCATTGGCGTGGCGATCGGCATCGCGGGCACCGCGTTTGGCATGTTGTTGGGCTTTGTGTTCCTGCTGTTCCGCCAAAATATGATCAACGCCATTCAATTTGTGACCGGACAGAATCTTTGGGACCCGACAATTCGGTTCCTGACCGAACTGCCGTCAAAGCCTGACCCGGTGGAGATTGTTGGCATCGCCATCATGGCGGTGTTGTTCAGCCTGATCGCGACACTTTATCCCGCGCTGAAAGCCGCCAATACTGATCCGGTTCAGGTGCTGCGCTATGAATGACATGCTGTCGCTGACCGACGTGCGCCGCACCTTTCATCAGGGCGACGCGGTGATTGAGGTGCTGCGCGGTGTCACCGCGACGCTGGCGCGCGGCGAAATTGTTGCGCTGCTCGGTCCGTCGGGTTCGGGCAAATCGACGCTGCTCCAGGCCGTCGGCCTGCTTGAAGGTGGGTTTGAGGGCCGGATAGTCGTCGATCGTGAAGATGTCACCGCGCTCGACCAGGACGAACGCACCCGCGTCCGCCGCGACAGCATGGGTTTTGTTTATCAGTTCCATCATCTCCTGCCCGATTTCAACGCGTTGGAAAATGTCATCCTGCCCCAGCTGATCCATGGCACTGACGAAGCGTCGGCACGGGCGCGGGCGGAAGAATTGCTGAGCGGGCTGGGTCTGGCGGAGCGGCTGACGCACAAACCCAGCGCGCTGTCGGGCGGTGAACAGCAACGCGTCGCCGTGGCGCGGGCGCTGGCGAATGCGCCCAAATTGGTGCTCGCCGACGAACCCACCGGAAATCTGGACGAAAAGACCGCCGACGTCGTGTTCGACCAGTTTCTGCAACTGGTGCGCGGCCATGGGTCGTCGGCCGTCGTTGCGACCCACAATGAACGACTGGCGGCGCGCATGGACCGTGTCTGGCGGCTGCACGAGGGGAGGATTGCGTCATGACAATTTCCGCGCGCTGTATATTTGTTCTCATGCTGGCGCTGACGCCGCTGAGCCCGCTCGCCGCACAGGCCGACCCGGCGCCAGCCGCTCCATCGGCATCACCCGAACAGGCCGCGCTCGACGCCGCCGTCGCCGAATTGTCGGCCGAAAAGCCTGCGCCCGTTCCGACGCCGCGCGCCATTCCGGCCAAACCCTGTTCGCTCACCGAACATCGACAGTTCGACTTCTGGCTTGGCGACTGGGATGTGACCGCGGTTGGCAGCGACCGGCTGGTGGCGAACAGCCGGATCGAGGCCAAATATGGCGGCTGCGCAATCCGCGAAAACTGGATGCCAATGGGCCGCACAGGCGGCGGCAGTTTGAACAGCTTTGACGTTCGGCTCGGCAAATGGCGTCAGACCTGGGTCGATTCGACCGGCGCCTGGGTGCTGTTCGAGGGCGGTATGACCGACGGCGCGATGGAGTTGACCGGCATATGGCGCGATTATGGCGGCCCGGGCAATGACCCGCTGATCAAGATGCGTTATGAGGTCAAAGGTGATGGATCGGTCCGGCAATGGGGCCAGCAATCGACCGATGGCGGCGTGACCTGGACCACGAGTTTCGATTTGATTTACAAACGGCGTGCCACGCCGCTGCAACCCTGAAGGGAATTTGATATGGACATTTATGACCTGCAGGCGATGAAGCCCGACGGCACCGCGCAGAACCTCGACGCCTATCGCGGCAAAGTGCTGCTGGTGGTCAACACGGCGTCGAAATGCGGCTTTACCCCGCAATATACCGACCTGGAGGCGCTATACCGTGACTATAAGGATCGCGGGTTCGAAGTGCTGGCGTTTCCGTGCAACCAGTTCGGTGCACAGGAACCGGGCGACGCCGCCGAAATCGCCAATTTCTGCTCGCTGACTTATGATGTGAGCTTTCCCTTGATGGCCAAGGTCGACGTCAACGGATCGAACGCCGACCCGCTGTTCACCTATTTGAAGAAGCAGCAGGCGGGCTTTCTGGGCACCAGCGGGATCAAGTGGAATTTCACCAAATTCCTTGTCGACAAAAATGGCAAGGTTGTTTCGCGGCACGCGCCAACCGTGAAACCCGATCAACTGCGTTCGGAAATCGAATCTTTGTTGGGATAGCGCGCGCGCGGGCTTGCGCGAATCGTCGCGACCTTTAGCGTGGCGGGATGCCCTTCAGCCCCTTCGTCCCGCTGCGCATCTTTTCGAGCTATACGATGCTCGAAGGCGCGATCGAGCCCAAAGCGGTGGCTGCGGCGGCACGCAATCTGGGTTTTCCGGCGGCCGCGATCACCGACCGCAACGGGCTTTACGGCGTCATGGCCTTTGGCGATGCGTGCCGCGCGGCGGGTGTACAGCCAATTGTCGGTGCGCTGCTGAGTGTAGCGCGGCCCGCGAACCTTGGCGGCGGCGGCACGCCCCCGGTCATCGACTGGCTCGCGCTCTATGTTCAGGATGCGGCGGGTTATGACAATTTGCTCCACCTTGTCTCGGCGGCACATCTCGACCGCCCGGTTGATCAGGACCCGCACGTCACCATGGCCGACCTTGCCGGGCGCACCAACGGCCTGCTCTGTCTGACCGCCGGCGGCGAGGGCGCGGTGACCCGGCTGATCGCCGACGGGGTCGAACCGACGGCGCTGGCTTATGTCGAACAATTGGAGGCCCTGTTCCCGGGCCGCCTTTATGTCGAACTGTCGCGGCGCGGCGATGCCGCCGAAATCAAAGCCGAAAATGCGCTGATCGATCTGGCGATGCGCCGCGCGCTGCCGCTGGTCGCAACCAATCCCGCCGCATTCGTCGATGCCAAGTTCCACGCCGCGCACGACGCCATGCTGTGTATTGCGCAGTCGGCCTATGTCGAAAGCGATGACCGGCGCAAAAGCGCGCCCGACGCCTGGCTGAAATCGGCCGAGGCAATGGAGGACGCCTTTTCCGACGTGCCCGAAGCATTGCGCAACACGCTGGTCGTGGCGCAGCGCTGTGCGTTCAAAGCACCCGAGCGCGACCCGATTCTGCCGAGTTTGGCGGGCGACCGCGATGCCGAAGCCGAACAATTGCGTGTCGATGCCGAGGCAGGGCTAAAGTGGCGGCTGGCTGCAATGGTCGACCGGACCGGTGTCGACCCCGCTGCCTATGCCGACCGCCTTGCCTTTGAAATCGACGTTATCGCGAAAATGGGTTTCCCCGGCTACTTCCTGATCGTCGCCGACTTTATCAAATGGGCAAAGGCGCAGGGGATCCCTGTCGGGCCGGGGCGTGGGTCGGGCGCGGGTTCGGTCGTCGCATGGGCGCTGACCATCACCGACCTCGATCCGCTCAAGCTCGGTCTGTTGTTCGAGCGTTTTTTGAACCCCGAACGCGTATCGATGCCCGATTTCGACATCGATTTCTGCGAAACGCGGCGCGGCGAAGTTATCCGCTATGTCCAGGAAAAATACGGTCGCGATAAGGTGGCGCAAATCATCACCTTTGGAAAGCTGAAGGCGCGCGCCGTATTGAAAGACACGGGCCGCGTTCTCCAGATGAGCTATGGGCAGGTCGACCGGCTGGCGAAACTGGTTCCCAACCATCCGACCGACCCGTGGACACTCGAACGCTCGCTGGGCCGGGCAAAAGACGATGACGGCAATCCGCTCGCCGGCGACCCTGCGTTCATGGTTGAATATCGCCAGCCCGAACATCGCAAGCTGATCGACATGGCGCTGCAACTCGAAGGCCTGCCGCGCCACAGCTCGACCCACGCCGCCGGTGTTGTAATCGGCGACCGCCCCTTGAGCCAACTTGTCCCGCTCTATCGCGACCCGCGATCGGACATGCCGGTGACACAGTTCGACATGAAATATGTCGAAATGGCGGGGCTGGTGAAGTTCGATTTTCTCGGCCTCAAAACGCTGTCGGTGCTGCATGAGGCGAAACGGTTGCTGGCGCTGCGCGGGGTCGACGTCGATCTCGACACCCTCGCATGGGATGACCCGGCCGTTTACGATCTGCTCAAACGCGGCGACACGGTCGGCGTGTTCCAGCTGGAATCCGAAGGGATGCGCCGCACTTTGTCGGCGGTCAAGCCGACGGGTTTCGGCGACATCATCGCGCTCGTCGCGCTCTACCGCCCCGGCCCGATGGACAATATTCCGTTGTTCGGCGCGCGCAAGAACGGCCGCGAACCCATCGGCTACCCGCACCCGTTGCTCGAAGGCATACTCGCCGAGACCTATGGCATCTTTGTCTATCAGGAACAGGTGATGCAGGCCGCACAGATTTTGGCGGGCTATTCGCTGGGTGAGGCTGATCTGCTGCGCCGCGCGATGGGCAAAAAGGTGCAGGCGGAAATGGACGCGCAGCGCGGACGCTTTGTCGAGGGCTGCGCCGACAAGGGTATCAGTCCCAAACAGGCAGACGACCTGTTCGATTTGATCGACAAATTCGCCGGCTATGGCTTCAACAAGAGCCACGCCGCCGCCTATGCACTGCTCGCCTATCAGACCGCTTGGCTGAAAGCGCATTTTCCGCATGAGTTTTTCGCCGCGTCGATGTCGTTCGATGTTCATCAGACCGACAAATTGTCGATCTTTGTCGACGACATGCGGCGGCTCGACGTCGCGGTCGAACCGCCGTCGATCAATTCCAGTCTGGCCGATTTTGCGGTCGAAGCGCGTGGCGACGGGCTGGTGGTCCGCTATGCGCTCGGCGCGCTGAAAGGTGTGGGTGAGAAAGCGATGGAGGGGCTGGTCGCCGAACGCGATGCGCACGGCGCCTTTGCCGACCTCGCTGACTTTGCCGAACGCGTCGACCCGCGCCAGCTCAACCGGCGGCAGATTGAGGCGTTGGCCGGGGCGGGAGCCTTTGACGGTATGGGTGAAGATCGCGCCGTTGTTTTCGGCGGTGCCGAAACGCTTCTGGCGACCGCACAGGGTGCGGCGCATGAGCGCGCCACGGGGCAGGGTGGTTTGTTCGGCGGTGACGCAGCGGTCGCGACCAGCCTGCAACTGCCGCCCGCAGACCCATGGACGATGGCCGAACGGATGACGCGCGAAAAGGACGCCTATGGCTTTTATTTCTCCGCCCATCCGGTGCAGCAATTTGCAACTGTGCTGACCGCGCGCGGGGTGCGCAGCTATGGTGATTATTGCACCAGCGGCATCGTTTCCAGCGGCACGCGCACCCCCGGCGTCATGGCGGGACTGGTCGAATATGCCCGCTGGCGCACGTCGGCCAAGGGCAACCGGTTCCTGACCATCGGTCTGTCCGACCGATCGGGGCAATATCAGGCGAGCTGTTTTGACGAAGGCGCGGCGAAATTGCTGGAGGTGTTGGCGGAACAGGGAGCCTGCGCCATGCTGGGCGTCGAACTCGACCTGCCCGAGGGTGAGGAAACGCCGCGCGTCGCGATCCGCAGTGCGCAGCCGCTGGCTGAAGTCGCAGCCGCGACGCGGCTGGCGCTGACTCTGACGATCAGCGATTCGGCGGTGTTCGCTGACCTGTCTGCCTTGCTTGCGGCGCGCGGGCCGGGGCGCAGCGCCGTCATCGCGGCAATTGAACATGGCGGACGGACGCAGCATCTGGCGCTCGGGCATGATTTTATGGTTGATGGCGAATTGCTCCATTCGCTCGACCTGATGGCGGGGGTCAGCAACATCCAACTGACTCCGCAAAGCGACACGGGGTTCAAACGGACGCGCCACTGACAGGCGAGGAAGCAGGGGATTGGGACATGCTGGGCGGAATGCAGGATTGGGACATGCGGGTCACGCACCTGATCGACTATGCCGCGCGCGAGCATGGAACGCGCGAAATCGTGACGCGCTGGGCCGATGGACGCCTGGAACGCAGCAACTGGGCCAATGTCGCGGCGGAAGCGCGCAAGATGGCGCAGGCCTTTGCCGCGATGGGGCTGAAACCCGGCGACCGCGTCGCGACTTTTGCGATGAACCACCACCGGCATCTGGCCGCCTGGTACGGGGCAATCGGGTGCGGCGGGGTGATCCACACGGTCAACATCCGCCTGTTTGACGAAGACCTGCTGTATATCATGAACCATGCCGACGATAAGGTGCTGATGTATGACGCGCAGTTTCAGCCGGTGATCGACCGGTTGAAGCCGCATCTGAAATCCGTCGAACATTATATCATGTTTGACGGCGACGATTATGCGCAATGGATCGGTGCGCAGGACGGCAATTTCGAATGGGTTACGGGCGACGAGCGCGACCCGTGCATGCTGTGCTATACCAGCGGCACGACGGGGAATCCCAAGGGCGTACTGTATCAGCATCGTTCGACCATGCTGCACGCGATGGCCGAGGTCGCGCCGTCGATTTTCAACCTGTCGATGACGTCGGCGTTGCTGCCGATTGTGCCGATGTTTCATGCCGCCAGCTGGGGCCTGCCCTTTGCAGGGGCGCTGGCAGGGGTGAAGTTTGTTTTCTCGACCACCAACGAAGCCGCCGTGCTGCACCAATTGATGCTGGCCGAAGACATTACCCATAGCGCGGGCGTGCCCACCGTCTGGCTCGCGATGTTCCAGCACCTCGACGCCGAAGCGGCGGCGGGACGGCGGCATGACCTGGGCAAGCTCGGCCTCGTTACCATTGGCGGCACCGCCGCGCCGCGCATGATGATCGAGCGGCTGATGGGCCAGGGCGTGCGCGTCGCGCATGCATGGGGCATGACCGAAACATCACCCATCGGGACGATGGGCGCGCCGACGCCGGGCTGGGACGATATGACGCTGGACCAACAGATCGACGTCGTGTCGAAACAGGGCAAGATTCCCTTCGGCGTCGAACTGCGCGTGATCGACAAGGACGGGCGTGTCGCGCCGCGCGACGGCAAGACCGAGGGCGCGCTGCAAATTCGCGGGCCGTGGGTGATCAAACGATACTTCAAGGCTGACGCCGACACGGTCGACGCCGATCAATGGTTCGACACGGGCGATGTGTCGGTCATCCACCCTGATGGCAGCATGCAGATCACCGACCGCGTCAAAGACGTGATCAAATCGGGCGGCGAATGGATCAGCTCGGTCGAACTGGAAAATGCCGCCGTCGGCTGCCCCGGCGTGGCGCAGGCCGCTGCGATTGGCGTCTATCACCCCAAATGGGACGAACGGCCGATCATCGTTGCGGTGAAAAAGCACGACGCAGGCGCGCTGACCGAGGCCGATGTGATCGCGTACCTCAAGGAACGTATCGCCAAATGGTGGCTGCCCGACGAAGTGCATTTTGTTGAGAACATGCCGATGACCGGCACGGGCAAGATCCAGAAAGCCGAATTGCGGAAACAGTATAAGGATTATCGGCTGAAGGCGCTGGGGTCTTGAGTTTGACCGTCGCTAAAGCAGTCGCATCTGCCCGCCGCGTTCAGGCGCGACGAACAGGTCATTGCACAGCCCCGGAAACTTGCCATCCAGCCCGTGCCGCGCAGCTGCCTTTTTGAACCGCGTCCGGAACAGGTCTGCCCAAACGCCGCGCCCGCGCATCCGGCTGCCAAAATCAGGGTCGTTGTCGCGCCCGCCGCGCATGTCGCGGACGATGGACATGACTTTCTCGGCGCGGTCGGGAAAGTGCGCTGCCAGCCACGCGCGGAAAAGTGGCGCGACCTCATGCGGCAGACGCAGCAAGATGTAGGATGCGCGCACGGCATGCGCATCGTCTGCCGCCGCCATGATTGCTTCCAGATCATGGTCGGTCACAGCGGGGATGATCGGCGAGATGTTGACCTGTGTCGGCACGCCCGCCGCGTTCAGCCGCGCGATGGCGTCGAGCCGCTTTCTGGGATGCGCCGCGCGCGGCTCCAGCTTGCGGGCGAGCGCCGGGTCGAGTGTCGTCACCGAAATCGCCACCGCGACCAGATTGTCCTTGGCCATGTCGGCCAGCAGGTCGATGTCGCGCAATATCCGGTCCGATTTTGTGGTGATCAGCACCGGATGGCGCGTTTCGGCCAAGACCTCCAGCACCTCGCTGGTGATTCGCCAGTCGCGCTCGATTGGCTGATAGGGGTCAGTGTTGGTGCCGATGGCAATTGGCTGGACAGTATATCCCGGCT